>NZ_KV817571.1:10034-51922 GCF_001814685.1 Prevotella sp. HMSC077E09
CAGTATCTTGAATGTACTTCTCATTGTCTTGATGGTTTTGTATGTATATTTTTATTGAAAATGCTGTTGAATGAAAGCAATTGGTCAAATCACCAACTGCATATCTTCTGTGAAAGAAAGGAAGCGAGCGAACTCCTCAAAGAGCTTTTGGGGTGTTACCTTTGCGTAGCGTTCGGTCATGCTTACATTGGTATGCCCGAGCATCTTACTCACCGTTTCAATCGGTACGCCCTGTTCTAAGGTAATAAGGGTGGCAAAGGTGTGCCTTGCTGTATGCGTGGTAAAGAGAAACGGGATACCTGCACGTAGCCGTAGGGCTTTCAGGCAGGTCTGATAGTTCTTGTACTTGACATAGGGGAGCAATGTTTCCCTTTCATCGCTGTGAAACTTTTTTATCAACCTGATGGCTTCGGGCAGCAATTTGATGCGGCATAGTACCCCTGTCTTCTGACGATAGAACTTCAGCCATAAATTTCCCTCGTCATCACGGACAAGATAAGATTTGCTTAGTTCCATCAAATCGCAATACGCAGCACCGGTATAACAGGCAAAGAGAAAAATATCCCTTGCCGTTTCCATTTCCTCCTCCAAATCATCAAAGCGGAGAACCTTTAACTTCTCCAAGGCTTCCCTGTTGAGTGCCTTCGGCGTTTTCTTATCTCCTCTTTCTATGTGGGCTTTGTCAAACATCAGTGTATAGGCTATTCCCTCACGGTAAGCCAACCTGCAAACCGTTTTCAAATGTGATGCCACTGCGAAGAAAGAACTTTCTTGGAAGCCACATACCCCCAAGTAGTATTGGCGGAACTCATATATGAAGTTCTCGGTCAATTGGGAGAACGCCATGTCTGAAACATTATACTTCTTCAGAATAAACTCCTGTAATCGTTTTCGAGTGGAATAATAGGTGGACATAGACTCTTTCTTGATGTCTATACCGATATGACTTTCTTTCTCCTTGATGAGCATATCCAATCTTTCGATAAGCATACATCTTGCCTGCACGCTGCCTTGAAACTGCTCCTTTACATCGGTTGCATCAAATGGGCAACCTTTGGCAATCAATGATTGGTAAGCCGATTGAATGGAGAGTAGCAAATTCTCCAACTTCTCGTTAATCTCCACCGCATCGCGGCTCTTACCATCCATCCTGCTCTCACGGGGATTCCAAAAGTTAGGATTGCAGGAGAGTTTACAACTGAATTGGGCAATGGAACGTCCAATCGTTATTCGTCCCATAATCGGAGCCTTGCCCGACTTATCCAAACTGCTCTTTTTAAGGTAGAGTAACACCTTCATTTTCTCTGTTTTCATACGCTTTAATATTTGTGGGTAAAGTTACCCGAATTAAAGCGTTCCTCACTTACGCAGAAAACTGCCGACCGCAGCAACAGCCACACGAGCGAAAATAATTCAGTTACCGAATACTGCACCATCGTTACCTACATCAAAACAAGTTAATGCTTTGGTAACTGAACTTCTGCCTAAATCTGCACTTTCCTGCCTTTTACGAATAGAGATGTATCATGCAAATCAGAGCATTTCATACTCATTATCAGCTAGTTTACATCAATATCGATTTTTCTCCATTTTCGTTGATTAGTTACAGCGTAACTTGAGTCAAAACGCAATGTAATCTAAGTCACATTACAAAGCAAGCTGATATGGACTACATCTGCTTGAGACAAATCTTTGCCTATAATTATTTTGACTGCTTATCCTTAACCAGAGTGTTATTTATTCTCTCCAGCAATAATATATCCGGTTAATCCTGCGAAATCTGATTATAAGAAGAATTGACAAATTATGCATAAAGCATACTTGCCTCACCGTTAAACCATGATATTCTGCGCTTTGTAAAACAAACTTAAAAAACGGAAGAATAATCATTATTTTACATAATAATAGCACTTAATAGTGGACTATTTGCAGAATTCTGCTTAAATTTGCAACCAAAAACTTGTGCGGTAATGTGCTGTTGCAGTAAAAACAACATTAAATAAGGTGGAATGAAAACGAAACTTATACTCTTTGTGGCGCTATTCTCGGCCCTGTTTGTCTTTGCATCTTGCTTGAAAGGCGATGATAATGAGACCATCACTTATAGTGATACGGCCATCACAGCGTTTTCTTTGGGAAATCTGAAATACCCTAAACATGGTAAAACTAAGAAAGGTGCAGACACTATCTTCCAAGTAAAACTGACTGGCAGTAACTATAAATTCTATATAGATCAAATCAACAAGGAGATTTACAATGTGGATTCTCTGCCTTATGGCGTTAATGCAAGCAAAATATTATGCACGATTTCGGCCAAGAACGGGGGCGCTATTCTCTATAAGAAACTGACTTCCGACTCGCTGAAATACTTCTCCACAGCCGACTCCATAGACTTTTCTCAAGCACGGGAGTTCCGTGTTTACAGTCGGGATGGAAAGTCCTACCGCAGCTATACAGTAAAAGTAAACGTGCATAAGGTAGACGTAGGCAAGTTCGCTTGGGAGCAGACGAATGGTCAGGATGACCGCTTGGGCGTACTTTTAGCCATGAAAGCTGTGACTTTGAACGGCAAAATCTACGTCATGGGGACAGAAGGTAACAACACCAAACTCTATGCAACACCCAACAATGACGTAGGTGGTTGGCAGCAACTCACACCGAATATCCCCCTTGATCTAAAGGCCTACAGTAACTTGACAGTCTCTGATGGCTATCTTTATACGTACAGTGACAGCCGTATTCAGCGTAGCAGAGACGGTGTAACATGGGAAACAAGGGGAGCTGTTGTACTCAAACAACTCGCAGGTGGAGCCAATGGCAATCTCTATGGCATTACCGATGGTGGCATTCTGATGTCAAAAGACGGCGGAACGACATGGCAATCTGAAACCCTGGCCAGCAATTCGACCGAATTGCCAAGCCAGAACATCAGCCTGTTCAGCTTCTCCTCAAAGGTGAACACAGGCACTTACGACCTTGTTCTGATAGGAAATCCTCCGTCAGGGAATGATGTTTACGGCGCGTTGGTATGGGGAAAACAACTTAACTCGAGTCAATCTGCACAGTCATGGATATTCTACGGTCAGGATAACCAGCCTTATATGGCTCCCAGCCTGACCAATCTCCAGGTGGCAAAAATGGGAGAAGACTTGATAGCCTTTGGTGGAAAGGGCATCGGGAAATATAAGGCTAAGGCCTTTGAAAGTTTCTTTATCAGCAAAGGTAAAGGCACCGGATGGAAGAAAGACGACCGTTTGTCTCTGCCGGCAAACTTCGAAAGCAATGAAACTTCTTTCACAATGACGATAGATGAAAACAACAATCTCTGGCTGATTGCCGGAGGAAGTGGTCGTATTTGGAAGGGGAACCTCGCCGGCTTGCTCTTAAAGAAATAACCTGTAGAAATGCGAAAGGCAACACTTCTGCTGTTGATGCTGGCTGCAATGCTTAACATGAATGCCCAGACCGACGACGAATATCTCATGGAGATAGGCGGAGGTGTGGGTTTCTTAGGTTATCTGGGTGATTATAACAATGTGCTCACGCGCGACCTCCAGCCGATGGCAACGTTGCTTGTCCGCCGCAATCTGAACCCATATATGGGACTTAGGTTAGCTGCATCGTTTGGAAAACTGAAAGGGGATGAACGAGATGTCAAAACCGTTTATCCCTCCACGGGGATTACCCCCTATAGCTTCAGTCGTACACTGACAGATGTAAGTCTCACGTATGAATACAACTTCTGGCCTTACGGCACAGGACATGACTACTATGGAGCCAAGAGATTGACGCCTTTTGTCTTCTTAGGACTCGGCGGAACATACGCCGGTGGTGACGGTTCAAGCGTCTTCGCAGCAAACGTTCCTATTGGCTTGGGCCTTAAATACAAGGTAGGACAGCGTATAAATGTGGGCGTGGAATGGGCTATGCACTTCTCCATGAGCGACAAACTTGATGGAAGAAATGACCCCTACGGCATCACATCCTCGGGAATGTTCAAGAACACTGACTGCTATTCCGTGCTGCAACTGACGCTCAGCTACAGCTTCATGCCGAAGTGTACAACATGTAATAAAGATTAGAAAAGAAGATATGACAGCTTCATTAGATATGACAAGAATCCCTAAACACATTGCTATCATCATGGACGGCAATGGACGTTGGGCTTCAGAAAAAGGGAAACCTCGCAGCTACGGGCACCAAGCCGGAGTGGATGCCGTGCGTAGAATCACATCAGAAGCTACGCGCTTGGGAGTGAAGTTCCTTACTCTATACACGTTCTCTACAGAGAATTGGAACCGTCCTGCTGACGAAATCAGTGCACTCATGGGATTAGTGCTCACGTCACTTGAGGATGAAATCTTCATGAAGAACAATGTGCGCTTTCGTGTTATCGGTGACAGAAAGCGACTTCCTGCCGAAGTAGAGCAGAAACTTCGTGAGACAGAAGAACACACCAAGGGCAATACTGCAATGACGATGGTCGTGGCATTAAGCTACAGTGCACGTTGGGAAATTGTGCAAGCCATGAGGAATATCCTCATTGAGAATACGGACAAGCCTCTCCAGCCGACCGACATCACGGAAGAAATGATCAGTCATCATCTGGAAACTAACTTCATGCCCGACCCAGAACTACTGATACGTACGGGCGGAGAACTACGCATCAGCAACTATCTGCTATGGCAGATTGCCTATTCAGAACTGTATTTCTGCGATACCTACTGGCCCGATTTCAGCGAAGGCGACCTGCAAAAAGCCATTCAGAGCTACCAGAATCGCCAGCGCAGATTTGGCAAGACAGAAGCACAGGTGGAAGCCGAAGTAACCAAATAGGAATGTAACAGCAACAAGAAACATCTTTTATAATGAACAATATAAAGAAAGCTTTTTTCATATTGGCAGCGGGAATGACCTGCAGTGTCCCTGCCTTTGCACAGGATAAGATACTCCATCCGGACATCTCCTATGCCGGAACACCTCGCTCCTGCATTATCGGAGGTATCAATATCTCCGGCATTGAGGGCTATGAAGACTATATGCTGACAGGTATATCAGGCCTGCAGGTTGGTCAGGAGATTACAGTTCCCGGCACAGAAATCACCAATGCCGTGAAGCGTTATTGGCGTCATGGACTCTTTTCTGACGTTCAGATTTCTGCCGACTCTATCGTTGGACGTAAGATTTACCTACATATTGCACTGAAAACACGCCCACGTGTGTCGGTCATCAACTATGAAGGACTGAAGAAAAGCGAGCGCGAAGACATGGAAAAGAAGTTGGGATTGCTCAAAGGTTCGCAGATTACGCCCAACATGATAGACCGCGCGAAGATCCTTGCCAAGAAGTATTTCGACGACAAAGGCTTCAAGAATGCAGAGATTACGATTAATCAGCGAGACGATGTTGCCAATAAAGGCAACGTAATTCTTGACGTCATTGTCGATAAGAAAGAGAAGATGAAGGTGCGTAGCATCATCATTGAAGGCAACAAGGCCTTGACTTCATCGAAGATTAAAGGTGGTTTGTTCAAGAAAGGTGCCTTTGCCAAAATCCACGAGGCGGGCAAACTCAGCTCGTTCCTCAAGGCAAAGAAGTTCACGCCTGAACGCTGGGCTACCGACAAGAAGAACCTCATTGAGAAATACAACGAATATGGTTATCGCGATGCTACCCTTCTGAAAGACAGCGTTTGGAATGTAGACCCCAAACATGTTGATATCTATGTGAAGATTGACGAAGGTCAGAAATACTACCTCCGCAACATCACCTGGGTAGGCAACACGGTTTATTCCACCCTGCAACTGAACAGTATCTTGGGAATGAAAAAGGGCGATGTGTACAATCAGAAGCTTCTCGACAAGCGAGTTTCCAAAGACGAAGATGCTGCAGCCAACCTCTATTATAACCATGGCTATGTGTTCTCAAGCATCAATCCGACCGAAGTGAACATCGATGGCGACTCTATTGATCTTGAAATGCGTGTCACTGAGGGACCACAGGCCTATCTGAGCCATGTGCGCATCAATGGTAACACGCGTCTCTATGAGAACGTTATCCGCCGTGAGTTGCGCACAAAGCCGGGCGATTTGTTCTCCCGTGAAGCGCTCATGCGTTCGCTTCGAGAGATTCAGTCCATGGGACATTTCGACCCCGAAAAGAGCAGTCAACCCGATGTAAAGCCTAATCCCGAGGACGGAACTGTAGACATTAACTACAACCTCGAGCAGAAGAGCAACGACCAGATTGAGTTCTCTTTGGGTTGGGGACAGACTGGTGTAATCGGTAAGATTGGCTTGAAACTCAACAATTTCTCCATGGCTAACCTCTTCAGAAAGAACAAAGAACACCGCGGTATCATGCCTATCGGTGACGGAGAGGTGCTGAGTCTGAGCGCACAGACCAACGCATACTACTACCAGAGCTATAACGCCAGCTATTCAACCAACTGGTTTGGTGGCAAACGCCCTAATCAGTTCAGTGTTGGTTTTTATTTCAGCAAGATGACCGACGTGTCAAGCAGCTACTACAACGATGCTTATCGCCGAAACTATCTGAACTCCTATTATGGCGGTTATGGCTATGGTTACGGCAATTATAACAACAACTACTACGAAAACTACTATGACCCCGACACCTACATGCGCATGTATGGTATAAGCTTGGGGTGGGGAAAGCGACTGCGTTGGCCTGATGATTACTTCGTGCTTTCGGCACAATTGGCTTATCAGCGCTATCAACTGAAGAACTGGAAATACTTCCTGATGAACAATGGTGCAGCCAACAACCTCAACCTGAGCATCTCGCTGAGCCGCACTTCTACCGATAACCCACTCTTCCCACGCCATGGTTCAGAGTTCACAGCCAGTGTAACGCTCACTCCACCATGGAGTGTTTGGAGTCATAAAGACTATAAGAACTTAGCCATGAACCCCTATTCTCCGACATATTCTGCCGAGCAACAGGAGAAATATCGTTGGGTAGAATACCACAAGTGGAAGTTCAAGGCCAAGACCTATACGGCATTAAGCGGTGGTCAGAAGTGCTTCGTGCTGATGACACGCATTGAGATGGGCTTGTTAGGCAGCTACAACAAATACAAGAAGAGTCCATTTGAAACCTACTATATGGGTGGAGATGGCATGAGCGGAACCTCTTCAAGCTATGCTGATGAGACTATCGGACTGCGCGGTTATGAGAACGGTTCACTCGCCTACAATGGCTATGCCTACGACCGTTTCACACTCGAATTGCGCTATCCGTTCCTCTTAGGAAACACGACTATCTATGGATTGGGCTTTGTCGAAGCAGGTAATGCCTGGTCAGACACGAAATATTTCAATCCATTCGACATGAAGCGCAGTGCCGGTCTCGGTGTCCGCATCTACCTTCCAATGGTTGGTTTGATGGGTATTGACTGGGCTTACGGCTTCGATAAGGACAATGTGAACAAGAAGAAAGGTGGCAGTCAGTTCCACTTCATCCTCGGACAAGAATTCTAAGTCTATGGACAAGTGGACAAGTTAACGCGTTTACGAGTGATGTACTCACTGTGTTCCAGACATACTTGAAAATGTTTCTCATACTGATTTCAAACTGATTGATAGACAAAACCGACCGGCAACTCGTTTGCTCGTCTACTGTCTACTCGTCAACTAAAAACAAACAAACATGGAAAAATCAATATTCAAAAAAGGATTGGGTATCTTTTTACTCCTTTCCCTTCTTACCCTTTTACCTCTATCTGCCGCTGCGCAGAAGTTCGCATTGGTCGACATGGAGTATATCTTCAAGAACATTCCTGCCTATGAACGTGCCAACGAGCAGTTGAACCAAGTCAGCAAGAAGTGGCAGGCCGAGGTGGAAGCACTCAATACAGAGGCAAGTACAATGTACAAAAACTATCAGAACGAGTCGGTATTCCTCTCTCAAGAGCAGAAAAAGACCAAGCAGGAGCAGATCATGAATAAAGAAAAGGCTGCTGCCGACTTGAAGAAGAAATACTTTGGCCCCGAAGGTGAACTCTTCAAGAAACGTGAAGCACTGATGACCCCCATTCAAGAAGAGGTCTACAATGCCGTGAAAGAAATCTCCGAACTGCGCGGTTACAGTCTTGTCGTCGACCGTTCGAGCGACCAAGGCATTATCTTCGGCAGTCCGAAAATCGACATTTCAAACGAAGTCTTGCTTAAGTTAGGCTATAGCCGATAGGCAAAATACAACCATTTGAACATTCAAACAGGAATAATTATATAACAACAAATTAAACGAAAACAAAATGAAAAAGATTCTTTTAATGATGTTGATGTTCGCTCCTATAGCAACATTTGCACAGAAATTCGGCCACATCAACGCACAGGAAGTGATGACTCAGATGCCTGAATTCATCAAGGCACGTGGCGAAATGGAGGCAAAGGCTAAGCAGTTTGAGAACGATCTCAAAGCCATGCAGGACGAATTGCAACGCAAGAGTCAGGAGTATGACAAGAACAAGTCTACCATGAACGCCACCAAGCAGCAGGAGACAGAAACAGAACTTAATACTCTCTATCAGAAGTATCAGCAGGCATTGCAGGACAACCAGCAGACACTTTCCAAGGAACAGCAGGAGAAAATGCAGCCTATCACAACCAAATTGGTGAATGCAATCAAGGCTGTTGGCAAGGCTGGTGGCTATGTTTACATCATGGATGTAAGCTCCGGCATTCCTTACATCAGTGATACGCTGAGCAAAGATGTCACCGCAGAAGTGAAAGCACAGCTTAATAAACTGAAGTAAATAAGGCCTCACCCCAGCTCCTTTCTAAGAAATAAGGAGAAAAGGAAGCCTCTCCCCCAACCCCTCCCCGAAGAGGGAGGGGAGTAATGTGCTTTGGAAATAGAGTACAAATAGAATATAATTAGAGAACACATCACTCCCCTCTCCTTGGAGAACCAACGGTCGCTGTTCGTTGAGCTTGCGAAACGAGGAAAGCAAAGGGTTGGGGGTGAGGCCTTGTCTCCATCCCTTTAACTTGCAATCTCAATCACTTTACCATGCAAAATGCCTTTAGTTACCTTGCTTCTTGACGCAGATTACACTGTAATTTGACGCAAATCGCATGGTTTTTCAATATGATTTCACCTCATCATTTGCCTTGATTTTCGTAATTCCATAAATGCCAACATGTTATAAGTTTCCCCAAAACAGCACGTATTTGAAGTGAGGATGACCCGCGTTTTGAATACACAGAATTTATAAAGAAGATTGTCTGTATTTTTCAAAAATAATGAATTATGCTTCATGATTTGCAAGTAGATGAAGAAAACAGCATGCAAATTGTTAATGATATCTTGGGGAAAGCCGAAGGAAATCGCAGGTGTGGAGTGCTGTAAAGCCTCCGAAAGCCTAATGATACAGCAGATGTATCAAGTTTGATACCATACAGAAGCACCGCCTTCCGCACCTTTTGCAAAGACAATTCCATTCTAAAAACTTTGAAATCTCAATAAAAGATTGTATCTTCGCAACAAATTATACGAAGGATGTCGTCATGTTTCCTGTTGCAATTCTGTGAATATCAGGAGCTGAAACAGGGCTGAAAACATCATTTCGTGCTGTAAATCAATAAGCAAATCTACGGATTTCACAAAACAATATAAATCAAGAAAAAGATGAAAAAGCTATTTCTCGCATTCGCTTTCATGGCAATGACGCTCACTGCCAGCGCACAGACACCATTAAAATATGGTTATTTCAGTTTTTCAGAAGCATTGAAAGCTATGCCTGCATACGCCATTGCAGAGCGCGACATGGCCTCGCTGCGTGCAAAATATGAAGAAGAAGGTAAGCGCGTTGAAGACGATTTCAATAAGAAATACGAGCAGTTTCTCGATGGACAGCGTGACTTTGCGCCCTCTATTCTGCAAAAACGACAGGCCGAACTACAAGAGATGATGGAGAAGAACGTAGCTTTCAAGAACGAATCGAAACGCTTGCTTGCCCAGGCAGATGCCGAAAGTAAGGCTGCTTTGAAAGTTCGCCTGCGTGCAATTGTAGCCCGTATCGGTGCAGACCGTGGCTATGCTTTCATCCTCAACACAGACAATGATGCCGTTCCCTACGTGAATAATGCCGTCGGTGAAGACATCAATGCGCTGGTGAAAGACGCCGTAAAGAAATAAAAGATGCCTATGTTCCCAGAGAAACCAGGCCCTATCGGTGTGTTCGATTCGGGCTATGGAGGCCTCACTATCCTTCATGGTATCCGTCAACTGCTGCCACAATACGATTATATCTACCTTGGCGACAATGCCCGTGCACCTTATGGTACGCGCTCGTTCGATGTGGTCTATCAGTTCACACGGCAGGCCGTAATGAAGCTTTTCGAATTAGGTTGTCACCTTGTTATCCTTGGTTGCAACACTGCTTCGGCCAAAGCATTGCGCAGTATTCAGCGGAACGACCTGCCCAACCTTGATCCATCGCGCCGCGTGCTGGGTGTAATCCGCCCCACAGCAGAGATTATCGGCACACTGACAAAGAACAACCACGTGGGGCTTCTGGCTACCGAGGGAACCGTGAAAAGCCATAGTTATGACCTTGAGATCAAGAAGTTATGGCCCGAAATCAAGGTCACGGGCGTGGCTTGTCCGTTCTGGGTACCTTTGGTTGAATACAATGAAGCCGACAGTCCGGGCGCCGATTACTTTGTGAAGAAGCGTATTGATGAACTCATGTTGCATGACCCTGATATTGATACCATAATCCTTGGCTGCACACACTACCCTATTCTGATGCCGAAAATCGTGAAATATGTGCGTCCGGACGTGCGTATCGTCCCGCAAGGTGAATATGTAGCAGGGAGTCTGCAGGACTATCTCCGCCGGCATACTGACATGGAACATCAACTCACTCAAGGCGGTTCCTGCCGATATCTGACGACCGAGAACCCCGAACGCTTTAAGGAATCGGCTCAGATTTTCCTGCATGAGAAGGTGGAAGTGGAGCATGTGGAGTTGTGAGAAAGCCTCACCAACAATCCCTCTCCAAAGAGAGGGGGAGTATTCATGGAGCACTGTTGAAAGTAATCTGTGTCTGTACAAATGATATATCACCCCCGAAATATACATTAGATACCCATAGTCAGTCTCAGAGGAACGCAATATCATCATAACTTGACTATATAGATTTGAATAAAGCTTCGTGCCCGGAGAAACCGAAGTGTGTCCTCATAGATACCATAATGTACTCTGCAGTTCAGTAATTTGTCATCAAATGGCTGTATTTCGATATAGGTGAGCTTCTGCTGTTTTGACTATATCAATCTTCGGAGTGATGGCAATAGAATATTGATATACCTGTATTCTATGCTTATTATGTTTCTCAACTTCATACAAAGAAAGCTCTATCCAATTTCTTGTACGATGATTTCTAATACCTTTTAGAATTTGTTTTCCTGACTTAAGCCACGCAGAATTGTCACAAACTAGAAGCAGTCGCCCGATTGGGTCGTATTAATCAGAAAAAAGGTAACTCAACAAGAAATTGAATAAAACGGCAAACATTTAGCTAACAGCGATAAGGATATACCGTGAATTAGCTCTATTTGGTCCACACAACAGGTTTCAAGAGGACGGAAGAAACGTATAGTCTTGATTACGGAATAAAGGGGAAATGACCGAAAAACAAACTATGAAGCACTACACATAGGTTGTATTCACACATAATATCTTATTACGATTACCACCACCCCTAAAGTAAAATGTCATGAAGCAAGTTGTATTCATACACAATATTTTATTATGATTACCGTTATAGCGGTTAGGAAGCAGACCGTTATGAAAGTTGTTTTCTAATCATTCAACAAAATATCAAGACTATGACAAAAGAGAAGTTCTTCACAAATTTAGGTTGGGTTGGTATGGTTACATCCGTTTTGATGTATGTTTTCTATATTGCACAGATCCAAAACAACCTTGACGGACAGAAAGGTACATTCATTCAACCATTCATGGCATCTATCAACTGCACACTTTGGGTATGCTATGGACTCTTCAAAGAGAAGCGCGACCTGCCACTGGCCTTAGCAAATGCACCAGGAGTGATATTCGGTTTAATCACTGCTTTCACGTCTTTATAAAAGAAAGCAGGGTAAATAAAATACGAAGAACATTCACACTACAAAATAATATCCCCCGACAAGTCCTGCATTGGCTATGTCGGGGAATTTTATTTTCAAGGTAAGTCATGTGTCTCCAAACAGAGAGAAAAAGGCATCTTGATATCATGGGCATCACCACTCCATTTATTTCACAGCGGAAGTAAAAAGCATTTAAAAACAAGTTTTATGCCAGTTTGTCTGAAAAAAAGCCTACCTTTGCAGCGATTTTTCATTATAACGGACTTCAAATGACATTACAACACAATTCATTCAGCCCCTGCAAGGCAGGCAACAGGCTTTATCGAAAATTCCCATTGATTGTTTTTCAGCTTGTTATTTTATTCTTCACAACACACGCTTATGCTAAGGAAATAACGCCAAAGGCCGCACTTGACATTGCCAAACGGTATATAAAAATAGATCATAAAGCATTAAGAGCAGTGCCAACACGCGCCACAAGGTCTCATGTTTCCACCCCTTATTATATCTATAACGACACTCACGGCAACGGTTTTGTCATCGTTTCGGGCAATGATGCCATGGGAGAAGTGCTGGCTTACAGCCGTAATGGGAGCTTAGATACAACGCGTCTGAACCCCGAAGCACGCTTTCTTCTGAAGCATTATCAGCAGGTTTATGACCAATTGAAACTTCACCCCGTTGCCAAGACCCGTGCACTTGCCACGCGCTCTGCAGGCGATGAAGTGAAGCCTCTGCTCAAATCACACTGGGGGCAAGGCTATCCTTACAACAAACAGTCAGGATTTGTAACCGGTTGTGTAGCCACTGCAATGGCTCAAATCATGTATTTTCACCAATGGCCCAAGCGAGGTAAAGGTCAAAACACCTACAAGTTGAAATACAACAACACACAACGCTCGGCCGATTTCTCGCAATCTGAATACAATTGGGGACAGATGTTGCCCGATTATCGCTCTGGAAAATATAACAATACACAGGCAGATGCCGTGGCAAAACTGATGAATGATGTCGGCATTTCAGTACATATGCAGTACACACCTTATGCAAGCAGTTCTTCAAACTATGCCGCAGAACAGGCACTACGCACAAATTTCGACTACGATGTAGCCATGGTAGCCAAGCAGGACGAAGGCTCTTCGAATTTCTTGGAGATTATACAGAACGAACTTCGAAAAGGTTTTCCCCTCTATATCTCGGGCAATGCAAGCAACAATGCCAGTGGACATGCGTGGGTAGCCGACGGTTTCGACCGCAACGGAATGGTTCACATGAACTTCGGTTGGGACGGACAAGCCGACGGATATTACTCTCTTTCGGCGCTCAATGTGGCCAATTCAGGTAAAGAATTCAATGGAAGAGCACTGACATTCGGCAGGCAATTGGTGGTCATTGCAGCCCATCCTAAAAAAGATGGAACTGCACCTATCGATGAACAACTGCGTGGAAACGCGCCCAACTTGGCTTTCAGCCTCGAAGGTGACATGCATTTTGTTGGCAATCCACCAACAAACACAACGACCGAAAGCCATGTTGTGTATCATCATTTCATTAATCAGAGTAATAATCCCTTCTGTGGTGACTTCGGCATTGGCATCTATGCAGCCGATGGTTCGTTAGTTCGTGCCTGCCCGACAGAATATCATAGTAAGGGCGGATATACCTTCTCGAAGTTTGCCGGCTATGATGGGAAGATGTCACCAAGCGGACTTATGGTTGACAATGTAGACATCAAGCTCGACTTTACAAAGCTCTCTGACGGCGTTTATACGCTTCTTCCCATTGCTGCTGCACGCAATTCAGACGGCACATTCGGCGCATGGACAAAGATGAAGAAGACACCCCGCATCGTGCTTGAAATCAAAAAGGGCGCTATCACCTATCGCGAACTGCCGTCAAAAGAGCATCCTTTCCAGCTCGCTGCTGTCCCGACATTCGACAAGAAGCTCTATGCGGGAGAGTCAAACATGGCTCGTTTAGCCTTGAGAAAACTCAATGGGCAGATATTTGACGGTGTAGTCAAACTTGAATTCCTCGATAGTGACAAACATACCATAGCAACATTCAAGACCCCAAACAGTGTAGAGTTCGAGGAGTTTGCCACAACCTACGTCAAACTGCCATTCCAGTTGGGCGAAGAAATGCGTGCAGGAACCTATTCATTGCGCGTGACTGTCATCAAAGATTACACTTATAAGGAGAGCGTTGTGCTTAACTTCAATAGGCAGGAAGCTACAGTCGTGAAAGTGGAAAATCGCGATGTAAGTCGTGAACCACTGCGCCAAGTCATGGGTTTTGTACAGGACAACTCTGGATCAAGTATTCCAAACGAGCACATCGACGTGAGCTATAACACTCCGTTCAAGGTGGGTTGTATTGCTTACAGACGAGAGAATGTTGATTATAACGGCCCTGTTACTCTCTGTCTCATTGACACCTACGATGCTCGTCGTATTCCTTTGAGCACCTATCCTGCTACAATGACTCTCAATGCTGATAATGAATCGGCCACTATTCTTAGTGGTTTGCTCCGTGCAAGCGACTTGAAAATCATCAATAACCGTAGTTATCAGCTTGCATTGATAGGCAAAGTGGATGGCAAAGAGGTTAATTTGTGGCCCGAAGCAGGCAGACCTTTCTTCGTTTCTATTATCAATGGCCCCTATAACAGCTATCCTGACGACGTGACAAATGGCATCAACGACGTAACACAAAAGGCTTCCGTGCAGTTTGCAGACGGTCAGTTAGAGGTTAAACAGAAGGGCTTACAGCACGTTTCTGTCTACAGTCTGAACGGTATGGCGATTGCTAACAAAGTAGCACAGGGGCAAGATTACATTGCTATTCCACTGCCACGTGCCACTTATATCGTGAAGATTACCACACAAAACGGCAGCTTTACGAAAGTCATCCGATAGTTCTTGCAGCATTGCTTGCACCGCATGTGCCTTTCGGGGCTTGGCTTTCAATCCCCCGAAGTGCATTAAAGATGCAGTTTGCTTCACATAGAAAAAAACATTATTTGAATGTTTATCGAAGGACTAATCACATGAAACGAATTATATTTTAATTCTGTTCAAGTAACTTTACAAATCTACTTATAAAATACGCGCATTTGAAACGAAACCTTTCCTCGTTCCAAATGCGCGTTGTTTTTTAGCACTTCGCAAAGCTTTGACAATCAAACCATTACAGCATTCAAGTCAAATCACAATGCAAGATCACGTTGAGAAGCGTTGCGTTTTGCGTCAAATGACCGTGTAATCTGCGTCAAGAAGCAAGGCAACTAAAGGCATTTTGCGTGGTAAAGTGACTGAGATTGCAAGGTAAAGGGATAGAGAGGGGCTGAGGGTGAGGCTTCCTTTTTAATTCAGAATAAAAAGATTTGCATTTCAAAAAGGAATATATTAATTTTGCAGAAGATGAAAACAGAAAAGCGAATTGCACTCTTCACGGGTACTTTCGACCCCTTTACTATCGGTCATCAGAACATTGTTGACCGCACACTACCGCTGTTCGACAAGATAGTGATAGCCGTTGCCGTGAGCAAACTGAAGCATACGAGCGAGGAAATTGATGCCCGCGTGAAAGCCATTGAAGCCGTTTATTGCGACGAAGAACGCGTGGAAGTGAAATCGTATGACGATCTTACCGTTGACATGGCACGTCGTGAGAGTGCACATTTCATCGTCCGTGGTGTGCGTTCAGTTAAGGATTTTGAATACGAACGCGAACAGGCTGAAATCAATCGAAAGCTGAGTGGCGTTGAAACTCTGCTGTTGTTTGCCGACCCTTCGCTGTCAAGTATCAGCAGTACGCTCATCAGAGAGTTGCGTTTCTTCGGTAAAGATGCCGACGAGTGGATAGCAAAGCCACGGAAATAAAAAGGCTGTAAGAGGATAAAAACTATATTGTTATGATTACATATAACACAGACGGCGTAGGAATGCCTAAGATGAAGAAACGCCTCATCAATCGATGGATACGGGCTGTCGCAGCAACCTACGGTCGGAAAGTGGGCGATATTGGCTACATGTTTGTTGATGATGAGAAGATACTCGAGGTCAACAACGACTATCTCGGCCATGATTACTACACGGATATCATTACGTTTGACTACGACGAAGACGACATTATCAGCGGTGATCTCGTCATCAGTCTGGACACAGTCCGCACGAATGCCGAGCAATTCGGCAAGGAATACGATGATGAACTCCACCGTGTCATCATCCATGGCATCCTGCATCTCTGCGGCATCAACGACAAAGGACCGGGTGAACGAGAGATTATGGAGGCCAATGAAAACAAGGCTTTAGCGCTGCTGAAAACGTTGGAAGAGGGATAGAAAGACGGAAGTTGGCCAACTACCTAAAGCCAAAAGCAATATAAAAACATTTTTTTGAGATGGAAAATACTAACACATCATGCGTCAGTATCTCTTGAAAAGTTCGGAATGTAGCCCCAAACGCAATAGTTTTATGATAGGCTTCTGCTTGTCATACCAAATTAAAAGGAAGTCATTTTGAATGTGACATTCAAGGCATCCTTCATATTCTCCAGTTAATTTATGAGGGTTATAAGCCAAAGGTACAGCTCCTGTAGCTTGTAAACAAGTCAAGATTCTTTTTAAATCCCGTAGCTTTTCCCTATTATGCTTATACCGTTTAAGATCTTTCTTAAACTGTCCGGAGAGCTTTAATTCCATCAAATCTACAGAGATTGAATATAGTTTTCAAAATCATTCAAATCAAGCGTTTCAAGCTCTTTCCCTGACTTAGCCTCTTTAATAGCTGCAATAGTCTCTTCATTGGGCTCGAAATACATGGCATCAAGCAACACACTCTCAACATAATTGTTAAGACTGCGGTTGGCTTCCTTAGCTCTACGCTTCAAAACATCAAGCAATTCTGCATTCAGTCTGAATGATGCGGCCTGTCGTGTTACTGTATGTTCCATATTCATTTATCATTATGTGTGTATGCAAATGTAATACAAAGTATTTATAATTGCAAGTAAATCCATTTTATTTTTCATTGAAATCTAAAAGTATAACCCAAGTAATGTAGTCACTATTGATGACTACTAAGCTGTAAAAGCAAAAGATATGCGACCTTCTACAGGCCGCATATCTTTTATGTTGTCCATCATGTAACTCTTTCAGAAGTTTTTGGTTATACCCAAAATGTTGCCATGATGGAACCTGATTCATTATAACTCTCTAAACAAATAATTTTTGAATGCGAAAAATGAAATAACTTTTGCCCTCACGGGTTGCTGTAATTTACAAAGTTGAGTACTTAATAGTCTAAAACTTAAACCTTCGATACAAAAGTAGAAATTACAGCAGAAAGAGGGTATCACAAAAGTTCACATGTTCTCACAAATATTCATTTTCGGCGTATTTTCCTTGATTTTTAGCCCCTTTTTTATTTATTTCACCTGATTTTCTCTGTCTTTTTTCTGTGATAAAGTACGGAAATCAGAAGGTGTAACACCAAATTTATCAGAGAAATTACGATAGAAAGTCTGCGCAATCGGCATGCCACATTCTTCTCCAATGGCCTCAATCGTATAGTCCGGACGGTCTCGAAGCAACTGTGCGGCATACTCCAAGCGCAGGTCGTTGATGAATTTCGTGAAGCTCATACCGGCATACCGGGTGAAAAGTTGGGCGAACTTATTATGCGGAACATACACTTCATTGATGATATCCTCACGTGTCAGCTTCGGTTGGAGGAACAACTTACGAGCCATGATGATATTTGCAATACGGTCGAAAAGTTCATGATCAACATCCACTTCCTGTTTGGCTGTATCCTCAACAGTACTTTCTTCTGTTTCAGAATCCTTTGTCTCATCCTCTATTTCTTTACTTTGTTCATGCTGACTGCGCTCTTCCATCAACGCCTTACGGTATTGTAGGAGTCGGTTGATAGTATCCACCGCCGATGCATTCTTACGTGTGATAATACGGTTATAACGCACGATACGGAACACGATAAAGATGAGTAACAGGACGATAACGCCACCCATGATGAGGGCTATGCGCATGGTTCTGAGTTCAGTTTCCTGTTGTTGCTGTTGCAATTCAAGAATTGTCGTCTCACTTGACTTTGCTAATTTGAAAGCCGAGCGGGGCATAAAACCAAACGTACTGTTGGCTCCGGCCTTCATAGATGCCGTATCCGGGCACTCCGCCAAGAGGCGAAAAGAGCGGTTAAGGTCGGGTAAGATGCGCAAAGCCTCATCATATTTCCCCGCATTCTGCATCACCAATTCGGTATTGAGCAGGGTATAGACCTTCTGATAGAGGCCGTTCCATTGGTTTTGGGGTGTCGGCATAGCATTGAAAATGCTGATAGCACGACGGAAATAAGGCACAGCATCATCGTATTCCCCTATGTTGGCTTTATTGATTCCAATAAGGAATGCGAGGGTAGCTTCATAGTTCTGAAACCTTTCTTCGATAGAACGTCCGAGGGCGATATAGGCATATTCAAGGCTCGATTGCGTTTCACCTTTCAGATATTTGGCATAGGCAATCTTCGTCATCGTACGGAAGTAAGCTTCCTTGCTTGATGCAGTATCTTCGATAGCTTCAGCCATCTGGCGTGCATCCTGCTGTCCCGAATGACAGGAAAAGAGCATTGCAGCCGACATTGCTGCAACCACCAACATGTGTAAAATCTTGTAATTAAAAGTCATTGTTTATAGTGATAGAGAGTTAGATTGTTTCGTTTGCTTGTCATTTCATCAGCTCCACAGCCTTCTCCACAATAGGATTGGTCTCGTTGATAACCTGGAAATACTCGCTCATATCCCACAAGTCGCGAGCCACAAGCGCCTTGAGTTGGCGGCGCAACTGGGGCAGGGTGGCCTGCAATTCTTTGTCGTCCTTGGGCTTTATCTTGTCTTTTGCTGCCATCTGGAGCACGTCATCGACAAACGATTGAGGCACTTCATAGCGGGCGTTGAAGTCACCAAAGGTGGCAAACTGCTTTTTCAGCTGCTTTCGGTTGTTATCTATATATTTCAAATTTGCATTGATGATATAGCTTCGGGCAGCCAACTGGCGATGAAACTGCGTGTACAGTGTGGTGTCGAGAGGCACGAAGTAATCGGGCATAATGCCCCCTCCACCATAGACAATGCGCTGCTTTCGCAAGGTCTTATACTTCAGGGAGTCGGCAAAATGAATGCTGTCAGCACTGTAAAGTTCACCATGTTTGAAGCGTTTTTCAATGTCCATAGCATAGTCAAGCGCTTCACCTTTCTTATAAGGTTTCTGTATGCAACGGCCCGAAGGCGTGTAGTAATGGGCTATCGTGAGGCGGATCATGCTGCCGTCAGCAAAGTCTATCGGACGCTGTACAAGGCCTTTACCGAAAGATCTGCGGCCGACAACCTCACCACGGTCTTGATCCTGAATAGCTCCCGTAACGATTTCAGCTGCTGAAGCCGTGTATTCATTGATGAGTACGAGCACCTTTCCATCAACCAACTTGCCCTTTCCGTCAGCGCGATAGTCCTGCCGAGGCACCCTGCGTCCTTGTGTATAGACAATCAAATCATCGTGATGAAGAAATTCATTGGCTATCTGGACAGCAGCCATAAGATAGCCTCCGCCGTTCTCCTGAAGGTCGAGAATGAGGTCTTTCATGCCCAAGACTTTCAGTCCTTCAACGGCATCCATGAATTCATTATACGTAGTAAGTCCGAAACTTCCTATGCGGATATAACCCACCTGCGGCCGAATCATATAGGCTGCATCAAGAGTTTTCACTGGAATTTTATCCCGGATGACGGTGAATTTGAGTGTACCGGCAATGCCACGACGCACAATTCCAAGCTTCACCTTTGAGCCCTTGACGCCCCGAAGCCGCTTCATGATATCCTCTTTCGACATCTTCACGCCTGCAATCGCCGTGTCGTTGACACTCACAATGCGGTCACCGGCAAGAATACCGACACGTTCTGACGGGCCGTTTACTATCGGTTGAATAACCAGCAACGTGTCTTGCACCATATTGAACTGTACGCCGATACCCTCAAACGAACCCTGCAAAGGCTCATTCATCTGCTTGGTTTCCTTTGCTGTTGAATAGGAAGAGTGGGGATCGAGCTTCTCTATCATGCCACGAATACCGTCTTCAACGAGTTTCTTTTCATCGACACTGTCAACATAGAGATTAGTGATAGCCATTTCTGCAATCTGCAGTTTACGCATCGGAGAGTCGCTTCCGAGATTTATTCGCTGTGCCATTGACGATTGAGGTAACAGCAGGATAAAAAACAAAATGGCCCATGCCATTCCCTGATGGAGTGCATGAGTGCAGACTTTTGTATAGCGTTCTTTTCTCATTATATAGTTCTTTTCATTGGCCCCAGCGGTTTTTCACCGCTTAAGGGCATTAATCTAATGGGTCGGTATCAGCCTCGGGGAGATCTTCTTCGATAACAAGATTATCAATAATGAAGTTCTGTCGCTCCATGGTATTCTTGCCCATGTAATACTCCAACAGCTTCCCTACCTGGTCGTTCTTATGGAGTGTCACCTGTTCAAGACGCATATCAGGGCCTATGAAGTGTACAAATTCATCGGGACTGATTTCTCCCAACCCCTTAAATCGTGTGATTTCAGGCTCCGGCCCGAGGTCTTTTATGGCGTTGATACGTTCTTCTTCAGTGTAACAATAACGCGTGATGAAGTCACTTTTCTTCTCTTTCCTGTCCAATCGGGTGTCTGCTTCAGCAACCACCTGCTTGTTCTTAATCTTCGTGCGCTTGTTTCTGACGCGGAAAAGTGGGGTTTGAAGCACGTAAACATGCCCTTTCTTGATGAGTTCAGGAAAGAACTGAAGGAAGAAGGTTATTATCAACAAGCGGATATGCATGCCGTCAACATCGGCATCAGTAGCCACTATCACCTTATTATACCGCAGTGTATCAAGTCCTTCTTCAATATCAAGTGCAGCTTGAAGCAAGTTGAATTCTTCATTCTCATACACCACTTTCTTCGTCAATCCGAATGAATTGAGTGGTTTTCCACGCAGAGAAAAGACCGCCTGAGTATTCACATCACGACTCTTGGTGATGCTTCCACTGGCCGAATCTCCCTCGGTAATGAAAATAGAACTCTCTTCCTTACGGTCGTTTTTGGCATCACAGAAGTGGATTCTACAGTCACGAAGCTTCCTGTTATGCAGGTTCGCTTTCTTCGCTCTCTCGCGTGCAAGCTTAGTCACTCCAGCCATTGCCTTGCGTTCCCGCTCGCTTTCTTTGATCTTGTTTTCTATCACTTCTGCCACATCGGGGTGGATATGGAGATAGTTGTCGACATTCAATTTAATGAAATCGCCCACATATTTATTGATGCTTTCACCATCAGGAGCCATCTGGGTTGAGCCGAGTTTAATCTTCGTCTGGCTTTCAAACACAGGTTCCTCAACATTCAATGCAATGGCTGCAACAAGTCCATTGCGCACATCGGTATACTCATAGTTCTTGTTGAAGAACTCCTTTATCGTCTTTGCAATATGCTCTTTGAACGCACTCTGATGTGTTCCCCCCTGCGTAGTGTGCTGTCCATTGACGAAACTATGATACTCTTCACCGTATTGATTGGTATGTGTGAAGGCGATTTCTATGTCTTCTCCGATGATATGAACAATAGGATACAGACCGTCATTCGTCATGTTATCATTCAGCAAATCGGCCAAACCATTGCGGCTTTTGATGCGACGCCCATTATACATAATGGTCAATCCGCTGTTCAGATAGGTGTAGTTACGCAGCATAGTCTCGACAATATCATTGTGAAAACTATAGTCCTTGAAGAGCGTATTGTCGGGTTCGAAATAGATATATGTACCGTTTTCATCGTTCGTATCAAGGGTTTTGTCACTCTTTTTCACACCCTTTTCGAATGTCAGCTCACGCACTTTCCCATCACGGAATGACTTCACCTCAAAGTGCGAACTCAAAGCATTGACGGCCTTGATACCTACACCATTCAGTCCGACACTCTTCTTGAAAGCCTTTGAGTCATATTTTCCACCGGTGTTAAGCATGCTGACTGCCTCAACCAATTTACCCTGCGGAATACCTCGTCCGTAGTCACGGACACTCACCCTGAGGTTGTCTTCCACTTCGATTTCAATGCGGTCGCCGGCTTTCATCTTGAATTCATCAATTGAATTATCAATGACTTCTTTCAAAAGTACATAGATACCATCCTCCGGGAGATTGCCATCTCCGAGACGACCGATATACATACCCGGGCGCGTTCGCACGTGTTCCATATCCGAGAGGTGTCGGATATTATCATCAGTATAGGCAACAGGCTGTTCCTGTTGCCCGTTCTTAATTTCATTTATCGTTTCGTTCTCTGGCATATTTGTCTTTTCTAAGGATATCTAAAGGGGTTTCTCTGAATGTTTAAAGCAGTTTCTTGTAACAGCGTCGACGCTTATGTTGCACGGTTTCAAGGTACTGCCACTGCGACTGTACCTTTCCGTTAGTTTCCATTTCAACATGAGTTTCACCCCATTCAATGCCATATTTCTGATAAATAGGTATCAAATGAGAGAACAACAAGGCGTTGGCGCCTTTCACACGATACTCAGGCAGAACGCCAATCAATAACAAATCGACAACCTTTGTCTTATGAAACTTCAACACACGAAGTACATTCCACCAGCCAAAAGGCAGCAACCTGCCCTTATGAAGCTTTTGTAATGCACGCGTCAGCGAAGGAATTGTGATGCCGACTCCCACTAATTTATGAGGCGTTACACTCCAGTCTTCCACTATCGGCACCCAGTTGAGATCGACAAAAGGCAGATACATGTCTACATATTGCTTGATCTGCTTGTCTGTCAGCTCTGAATATCCATAGAGATTCTTAAAGGTTTCGTTGATGATTTCAAAAATCTTATGACCATATCCCCCTTTATAAACCTCCTTTCTTTTCAGCGCACGCACATGAAGATCATAACGTGTTTCAATCATTTTTGCCACTTTCTGATACTTCTCGGGCATCTTTTCAGGCACAATGAGCTTGTATTCCACATAGTCATTATCCTTTTCCCAACCCCCAAGTTGCTCCATATGGCGGGGATAATAAGGGTAGTTATAGATGGTTGCCATGGTTCCAAGCTGATCAAAACCCTCGGTAAGCATGCCTTCCGGGTCCATATCGGTAAAGCCAAGTGGCCCGATAATGTTGTCCATGCCATGCTCCTTGCCATATTTCCCAACGGCATCGAGCAGTGCACGGCTCACTTCCAAGTCATCAATAAAGTCTATCCAACCAAACCTTACGGCCTTTGTGTTCCACTTTTCATTGGCTTTATGATTGATGATAGCAGCCACACGACCAACTACCTTGCCCTCCTTATAGGCCAAATAAAGCTCTGCTTCGCAGAATTCAAAGGCTGCATTCTTCTTCGGGTTCAGCACCTTTGCATCGTCACTATACAGTGTCGGTGCATCATATTCATTCCCTTGGTAAAGCTCATAATGGAATTCGATGAAGGTTTTTAAGTCTCTTCGGTTCTCAACCTTCCTTATCTCAAGTGATGACATGTATCTCTTAATTTATCTTCTAAACATGCAAAAGTAGCCAATTTCAGCCAAAAAGCCAAATTTACATTTGTTTTTTGCATATTATTAAGGTATGAACAGTGCCCACAGTGGTTGCAAAAAGATAGGTATCACCGCCATCCTTGAGATGCAATTTCTTGCGTAATTCGACCGCACTCAACGGAAAATTCCTCACCGCAATATTGGCTTTCGTCAGTCCTGCAAGTTTTGTTTTCAGTTCCTTTCTGTTCATCGACGTGATATCTTCTATATAGAAACCGCGTCCCGGGAAATCTTCCACCCGCTTCTCAGACACGAATAAATGAGAATTCTGCCCTACTCCCTGCAGTTTGAAACGTTCAGCAAGACTGCCGAAGCATCCTCCTTTCATCAACGAAGCATTCGGTTCATAGAGCCAACGCACAGACCTTAAATCCTCAACTAAAGGCCATCGACGTGGCTCCTCGCCTATCCTGCAGACAAAGACATCATCATCATTCACACAGAAAAGACGCTTTTCCACTGCTTCTCCCTGCTGCATGACGAGCAAAAGCTCCTTACATTCACCACCGACACTGACGATATGCACCTCACAGACATGTTTCATTTGCACCACGGCAGCATGCCAATCAAGCATCGGAGAAAGCTTTATCATCACCAAACGGGCACGTTCAACAAGTTCATCACTAAGCGTAGTCACGTCAGGAGAGCAGTCTTCAATGGCGTAAGTCTTGCCTCCATGCGCATCACGACGGGCAGGATCAAGATAAATCAACGCCTGCTTGTCTTGTAAACTATGCAGAAAATCGCCCCCATCTCCATGCACCACCTCGGCCTGCTGCAGTCCGAAGCAGTGGAAATTGTGGCGTGCAACCTCACAGAGTCGTTCTTGTTGCTCCACATATACCGCCTTTCCGAAACTGCGTGCCATATATGAAAAGTCAACTCCGAAGCCTCCGGTGAGGTCTGTCATCATGCCTTTCTGCCGTTCTTCTGCCGTCAACAGCCGCTCCACGACACTGCTTTTATAACGTGCCGCCTGCTCACTCGAACACTGTTCCATCGACAAATGAGGTGGAAACAGCACACCATCTTCAGCTGCCCATTCAGGCAGTTTGCGCCGTGCCAACTGCCACCCCTGTATCTGTTCGAGGGCAAACGGCATGTCGACCTCGGGGTATTTATCGGCTTGGAAGGCCAACGTGCGCACATCATCCAAGCGATGCTGACGGATAAACAATTCAGAATTCATAGCGACATCAGTTCTAAAGGTCTCATGCTCTACGGTAAAACAGAGGCTCAACGCTTGCTTTTTCCCTGCAATTTCTTTTCATGAAACCGTCTGATTGATGCATAACAACCTGCTTAAGGGATTACTTTATAATACTTCTTTGCCGTTGCACGCGAGCATTTATTAAAGTGCCACCACTCCGTTCTGAGTGGAATAAAACCGCCGTGACGCATCACCTTGCGCAGCAACTGACGGTTTTCACGTGCCTTTGGGCTTATCTTTTTCTCACTTACCAACCGGTCTTCATGGTCAATATGGGCCGCCATGCCCATGTAGTCGATTTTCGTTCCCATGTCGAGCGTGTCACCTTTCAGCGTACAGAGCGTGATATCAACGGCCATGCCATAGTTGTGCATACCGCCACCATGGGCAGGATTAGACACATAGATATCCTTATTCGTGTGTTTCACCTTGTCCCACATCTTCTGTTGAATACGCATCGGGCGGGCTGCATCATAGACTTTCAGACTCAAGTCGGGGCGCAGTTGCTTCAAATAAGCCTGTGCTTTCTTCAGTGCAGCCATGGCTTCGGGATGCAGAAACGCTTCCTTGAGGTCGTCATAGAGCACCACGCCGCAGAAGTTATCGGCCCTGCTGTACATCAGACTCACATGGATTGACGGGTCTTCCTTCTGTATGTTCACATAGCCTTCACGCGCCAATCGTCTTGCCGTGGCACTCTCCTTGTCGGCAGCAGAAACTGAAAACACACAACCGAACAACAGCAACAGACTGCCCATCTGCAGGCGTTGAAATCTCTTCTTCATCATCATCTTTCACTCTTCTCTGTTTTCTTTCGTCGCTTTTACATCTTCCTGACTGTTTTCATGATGACGATCGAGCCGACGAAGAACATAATTAAATGCCTCCATTCCCACCAACACAAGCAACGTAGCCACTGCCGAGAGCACATAAAGTCCGGCACCACAGCCTAAACCTATAGCCGCAGTGACCCACACTCCGGCTGCCGTTGTCAGCCCGCGCACGGCATTTTTCTGGAAAATTATCGTTCCGGCACCGATGAAACCGATACCCGAAACCACCTGAGCTGCTATGCGCGATACGTCAAGACGCATGTTGGGGTCTTTCAATACGCCCTCAAAACCATAGGCAGAAATAATCATGAAAAGGGCCGAACCCAATGCAACAAGAAAGTGAGTACGCAGTCCTGCCGCCTTCTCTCTATATTCACGTTCGAGACCGATAAGCCCGCCTAAGACGGCTGCCACGAAGATACGAAGGATAAACTCGAATGTCATCATACGCACAGAAAAATGATTTATACTTGCAAACTTACACAAAAAAAAGGAAAATCCCTTCTTCTTTGCCATTGAAAATAAATGGCAGGCAACTGCATCCTGCATGTAGCTAATCACTGCCTGAAATCAAGAAAACATCAAAAACCAAATGGAAAAGACTGAAAAAGGTGTTCCTTTACACCTTAATAGGTCGTGAACAATATACTGAAGTCGGGCATTATTTCTCATGAAATGGCAAATAAATCCTGTTATTCTGATTTTACCAACCTCTTTATTTATAGCACTTCTGAACATATCTATAAGTTTCATCTATCACCTTATATATAATTTCTATTGGTAAAAAAAGAGAGATTATATATCTTTGCAATGTCTTTTACGACAAAGATTGTTTGGATATTCTATGAAAGGAGTACGTGATAGGGAATTACATTTGGACAATATGAAGACTATTCAGCCAGGGATTGGCACTTACAACATTATGTAAAGACTGCAGCGGAGTGATCCGCTGCATGTTTTCTCAACACGAATTCACATCTATAATAGCTACCACCATAGATATATATGTATAGTTCGGGGAGGTCAGTCAATGATTGGCTTCCCCTATTTTTTATGCTCTTATTTCACTCCCTGCATCTTCATCAATTATTTTATAATTGTCCTCGCATAACCCACAAATTCAAAAACAAATTCTTCTCGGCCCGAAATACGCGAGTTTTGGAGATATTCTGTAATGCGTTGTGCTTCAACCCATTACCTCTCTTGATTGAAATTCCTGTGCTTTTTGACGTCAATGTATGTTGCAATTTGCGTCAAGTTATCGTGTAATCTGCGTCAAATGACCGTGTAATCTGCGTCAAAATGCGTGGTAACTCCATTCACTTTGCCGCGTAAAGTGAATGGAGTTGCATCGCACAAGGAAGGAAACAAGGCCTCACCCCCAGCCCTTTGCTAAGAAGGAATGAGGGAAACAAAGCCTCACCCCCAACCCCTCTCCAAGGAGAGGGGGGGGAAATGCTTAGGAAATGGAGTTTTTAATACAATATAATTAGCGAACATATTACTCCCCTCTCCTTGGAGAGGGGTTGGGGGTGAGGCTTTGTTTCCCTCCTTATTCCTTAGCAAAGGGGTCGGAAGAAGGCCTTAATTTCCCTCTACACTCCTCCAATATCGCAATCAGTTCGTCGACTTTCGTGGCACGAAGCATGGCGATGCGCGTTTGTTTGAAATCGGGAATGCCTTTGAAAATAGGGCTCGAAGCAAGGTGACGACGCGTGTGGATAATGCCTCGATACTCATCGATGCGTTCCACATTAATACGGAGTTGTTCCTCAAGAATGTCGATTTTGTCGTCTATGGTCAAAGGACTTGATGTGGTGTTATCAATAAAATCGCGCATCTCTTTGAATACCCATGGACGGCCAAATGTGGCACGTCCCACCATAACCGCATCTACACCATAATCGTCAAAGGCACGTTTGGCTTCTTCGGGAGTAGTGATGTCGCCATTACCGATAATGGGAATATGTATTCGGGGGTTGCTTTTCACCTTGCCTATCAAGGTCCAATCGGCCTCACCGGTGTACATCTGGGCACGCGTGCGGCCATGGATTGTGAGCGCTTGTATGCCACAATCCTGCAGTTGTTCAGCCAAATCAGTGATAATAAGACTGTCATTATCCCACCCCAAACGCGTCTTCACGGTGACCGGAGTGCTGACAGCTTTCACCACGTTTCGCGTGATGTCAAGCAGCAACGGTATGTTGCGAAGCATGCCCGAACCGGCCCCCTTGCCGGCTACTTTCTTTACCGGACAGCCGAAATTCAAATCAATCAAATCGGGTTTCACCTGTTCAACAATCTTCGCAGCCTCAACCATTGACTCGACATCCCGACCGTAAATCTGAATTCCAACGGGGCGTTCGGCATCGTTGATTGTCATCTTATCAAGCGTCGACTTGATGCTTCTGATAATGGCATCTGCCGACACAAACTCTGTATAAACCATTGCTGCGCCATACCGTTTGCAGAGCATTCGAAAGCCAATGTCGGTCACATCTTCCATCGGAGCGAGGAAAAGCGGACGCTCACCAAAGTCTAATTTGCCTATTTTCATACGCCCGCAAAGTTACAAAATATATTCTATCCGAGCAAATGATAACTGCCTCCGGGCAATGCCTTGACGACACCTTTCATTTCAAGTGTAAAGAGAAGGGCGGTAAGGCGGGCTATAGGAAGATTGGTTTTGAGGGTAAGGAGGTTGATTTGCAGGTCGTTTTCGCGTTGAAGCACAGTCACAATCTGCTGTTCTTCACTGCTGAGTTCGGGAAAAAGTTGGCGTTCTATGCCCTCGTTTCGGGCGCGGTTGAGCATATTGTCCTGCCATCCCATGGCATTGACGAAGTCGAAAGCCGACGTGATGAGCGCTGCCTTATTGTCGCGGATGAGGTTGTTGCAGCCCTCACTATAGGCAGCTCCGACAGCTCCGGGAAAGGCAAAGACATCCCGATTGTACTCTGTAGCGAGGCGTGCCGTGATGAGTGCGCCACCATGAGAGGCACTTTCAACGACAATGCAGGCGTCGCTCATGCCTGCAACAATACGGTTACGGCGCACGAAGTTCTGTTTGTCGGCATTGGTATGTGTGGCATATTCCGTGAGCAGTCCACCTTGATTGAGCATCTGTTTCGCGGTGTCCCGATGCGCATGGGGATAGAGTGTGTCGAGTCCGTGGGCCAGAACAGCCACGGTTTCAAAGCCATTGTCGAGTGCCTGCCGATGTGCATTGATGTCGATACCATAAGCAAGTCCGCTCACAATAAGCGTGTCGGGGCAAAGCTTTCTCAGGTCGGTGACGAACCTTCGGATAAGATCTTGCCCGTAAAGTGTACTGCGTCGCGTGCCCACAACATTGATAATGCGTGGACAGTTGAGGTCGGCCGTGCCTTGATAGAACAGCACAAGCGGTGCATCGCAGCATTCGCTGAGACGTCGGGGATAGCGTTCGTCGCCTAAACAAAGCACCTGCACGCCGTTGTTTTCAGCCCACTCGAGTTCGGCTTCGGCCCATTTCTGCAGAGCACTGATGTCTTGAAAAGCCTCAACAAGACGCTGTGAAGCCTCAGGAATGAGGCTCCTGATGTCGCGATGCTGTTCGATAACAGGCGTAGCGGCACCCACCCGACGATAGACTTCGAGTATTCCTGCAAGGTTATAGAAACCGATGCGCGATAGAATCAGAGTGTTGAGTTGTTCCTGTTGGGCTGTCATGGCAAGGTTATTTCTGTTCTTCGGTCTGCCAATAAGGGGCAAAGGCGCGGTCGTAGTCTTCGCTGTTGCCGAGTCGTCCATTGATTAAACAGACCAATTCTACGTCAGCATGGAAACAAAGTCGCTCGTCGTTAGCACGGAAGATGTCGTGATTAAAAACATAGCGCACACCCTCCTTGCGCAGTCCCATGCGTGAGATGAACTCGTCATCACAGCGGAGTGGCGTCTTATAAGCCAACTGCATACGGGCTACAACAGCATCAACTCCTTTCTCATGCATCTGTGCAAAGCTCAGCCCTGCATGCTTCAAGAAGCAGTGTCTGGTGTGTTCGGTGTAGTGAAGATAGTTGGCATTGTTCACAATACCTTCGATATCACATTCGTAGTCGCGCACTTCCATGCGCGTTTCAAAGATGTATTTACTCATAGTTTCTGCTTTAAGTATTTATAACCAATCCTGCATTGCAGGCAATTCTTTTTGTCACAGTATTCATTTTTCAGTTGTATCAGTCCTTGAGAGTCACCGGCATGCATCACCTGCAGACCGCAGTCGCGCCACATTCTGACGATATGGTTGTTCTCAGGTCGCAGCTGTTCGAGGAAATCAAAGGCCCTTTCACAGAGTGTTTCCTTGCTGACGTGGCGCCCATAAGCAAATAATATCGGCACAACGGTATTGATAATCAACAGTTGGAGCGAAGAAGTGGAGAGTTGTTTTTCGCTGAATTCGCTCGAAATGCCAAAGCTGTAATGCGTCTGCCAATAAAGCGTTACACTGCTTCGGAGGCATTCCATTGCGGCTTTCACTGTCGTGCAGTCAAGCAATTGGCTTAATCCTGCTTGCTGCTTGGCATAGAGTTGGGCCAACTGTACAATGCGGATATGAGGAAAATTCTGCGGTCTCAGTCTCAGAAAGCGCCAGAGATGAAAGTCAATGGGCTTGAGATTAAACTTGTGTTGAAGGTAGATATATTCGCGTTGCAACTTGGAGAAGTAACCCTCCTCAAGCACTTCATCGCGGTGGCGCATAGAAACGGCGTCGATATTCAACAGTCCTGCCTGCCCAAGGAACAGGGCTTCAATCTGAAAAAGATTGTCGCGGTGGTGTGCTATGACCTGCAATGGCAGACTTAATGCCCACTGTTCGAAAGCTTCACCATTGATTCCGAAACCATAGTTGCGTGCCAATGTGACGAAATAAGCTGCTTCCCACGAGCCATCGCAAGCTTTTACACGTTGCTTTATGGCCTCCGTTTTCTGCTCCAAACGCTCGGTTTGCAAGGCCGTGAGCCATGAAGTGAGCATCAAACGGCTTAGCTCCGGTATGATTTTATAACATGGAGGATACTGGTCGGAGGCCAATAATTCATGATAATGCTGCATGACATAAGGAGGAATTTCGAGTTCCATTTGAGGCAAACGGTCACCTTTCTGCGTTGTTACTACAGTGTCAACGCATCCGCAGACATGCAGAATCACGTTGTTATAGCATTCATCTAAGTCGTGTTTATGGGCGAACCAATCACTTGCCTTGTCGTGAATCTCAACGTTTCCCACCCATAGTGTGCCTCCAATCTTTACCTTTGCATTGAAGAAATCAGGCCCTGCATCGTGATTATGCAGGCCGGAATCAATCACTTCCACAGCCATTCCATCGACTGTTTTCAGTGGTTTCAATGGGAACATCTTATGTTTCCATACGTAATGCAAAAGCAATTCCATGATAATCTTGTGGCACTATATGTTCTCAAAAATATTGCAAACGAGCGCAAAGTGAATGATTTCATAATTTGCCGAGTGCAGCTATATTTTCTACAAAAATACAAAAAAACTGATAAAACAATAGACTTTTCAACAGATTATGCGTCAAATACTTATAAAATCAGCAGATAAATTAGTAACTTTGCCCCCATATATAACAATGTGAAAAGAAACATTTAACACAATAAGACAATGAAAATAGCATTGATTGGCTACGGCAAAATGGGACACATGATTGAAGATATTGCCCTGCAACGTGGCCACGAAATTGTATGCAAAATCGATGCCGACAACCAGCAAGACTTCGACTCTGATGCCTTTATCAACGCTGATGTAGCCATCGAATTCACCAATCCAACGGCGGCATATGGCAACTATCTCAAGGCTTTCAGCCACAATGTGAAAGTTGTCAGCGGTTCAACGGGATGGATGAAAGACCATAAAGCCGACGTTGAAGCACTGACCAAAGACGGCAAGCAGACCCTTTTCTGGGCCAGTAACTTCTCGATTGGCGTGGCCATTTTCAGCGCCGTAAACCGCTATTTGGCTAAGATTATGAACCAATTTCCTCAATATGACGTTGCAATGGAGGAGATTCACCACGTTCATAAGCTTGATGCACCGTCCGGAACAGCCATAACGCTGGCCGAAGAGATTATCGAAAACCTCGACAGAAAAGACAAATGGGTGAAAGGTTTGCAGCATCATGCCGACGGAAGTGAGGAAGGAAGCAATGCCGTTGCAGCCAACGAACTGCCTATTGCAAGTATCCGACGCGATGAAGTACCGGGCATTCACAGCATCAGCTACGACAGTGAAGCTGACAAAATCACGATAACACACGACGCACACAGCCGAAAAGGGTTTGCCTTGGGTGCTGTCTTAGCCGCTGAATACACAAAAGATCATACAGGATTGCTGACTACCAGCGATCTATTTAAATTCTGAATACAATGATAGATAAGGAAAAAGCCAAGATTAACCCACGCGTTCAATGGGGAAAATTCATTGCTGTCACCCTCTGTTACCTGCTGTTTCTCTTCTGGGTTGGCAGCTGGTGGGGACTGATTGTGGTGCCTTTTATTTACGATGTCTATATCTCTAAGAAGATCAAATGGCAGTGGTGGAAAGACGCTGAAGGTCCAACACGCTTCATCATGGGCTGGGTTGATGCTCTCGTCTTTGCCTTGGTAGCCGTTTATTTCATCAATCTGTTCTTCTTTCAGAACTTCGTCATCCCTTCAAGTTCACTCGAAAAGAGTCTGTTGACAGGCGATTATCTCTTTGTGAGCAAGGTGAGTTACGGGCCACGCATCCCCGAAACACCGCTCAGCATGCCGCTGACACAGCACACACTTCCGATCATCAACACCAAGAGCTATATTGAATGGCCTCATTGGGACTATCGACGCGTGAAGGGATTAGGCCATGTTAAGCTCAATGATATCGTTGTTTTCAACTATCCCGCAGGTGATACGCTCTGCTCTGCCGACACCTATAAAGATCAGGACTATTATGCCCTTTGCTCCTATATCGGCAAGAGTCTGCTTGCTTCGCAGGGCATGGAACAGCCCGATTTGAAGGCAATGAACCCCGTTGCACAGCGTGATTATCTCGAAAGTGTCATGGCCATGGGACGTAAATACATGAAAGACAATCCTGTTGAATACGGTGAAATCATCACCCGTCCGACTGACCGCAGAGAGAATTATGTGAAGCGTTGCGTCGGTCTTCCAGGTCAGACGCTGCAGATCAAGAACCGCATTGTCTATCTGAATGGCAAGGCAAACAAGGAACCTGATAACGTTCAATACAGTTACTACGTGAAACTCAAGGGGCAGATGCCTACGGAACTGATGGACGAACTCGGCATTTCAAATGAGGATATGGCCAGTCTTAACCAATATGGCTACTTGCCTTTGACACAGAAAGCAGCCAAAAAGCTTGCTGCCCGCAAGGACATCGTGGCTGACATTCGCCTGAATACCGATGCACAGACAGGCGACCTCTACCCTCTCAACGCCTATACGGGCTGGACTCGCGACAACTATGGCCCCGTGTGGATACCGAAGAAGGGAGCCACAGTGAAGCTCAACATGAAGAATATCGCCGTCTATGAGCGTCCCATTCGTGCCTATGAGCACAACGATTTGAAGGTGAAAGACGGACAAATCTATATCAATGGACGACTTGCCCACAGCTATACTTTCAAGATGGATTACTACTGGATGATGGGCGACAACCGTCATAACAGCGCGGATTCCCGCTATTGGGGCTTCGTTCCTGAAGACCATATCGTGGGCAAGCCGATATTCATCTGGTGGAGTCACAACCCTGATCATCCCGGTTTCAGCGGCATTCGCTGGAGTCGTCTCTTTAATTTTGTCGATAACATCAAATAGAAAATAAGTAAAGAATGCCCCTTTTCGCCTGTTGCCTCCCATGAGGTTGGCGGTGCAGAAAGGGGCGTTTATGATGCAACAACTACGTGCTTGGCTTCTCAGTCTTGGGATTGCACTGTTTTTAGTCATTGTCGTGCGCTCCTTTGCCTTCGCCATTTACCGTGTCCCGGCAGCCTCCGTGCTGCGCCAGGGCGACCGAGTGATGGTGAACATGTTGGCACATGGCAACTATAAACGGGGCCAACTCATCGTCTTCGGCACGAAAGAAAAGCATTTAGGACGCATCAGAGCCTTGCCCGGAGACACTTTGACGATTGCCCAAAAGCGCTTCGTTATCCCCATGGTGTGCTGCGACAAATGCCTTTGTGAGCATTGTTATGCCTATTTGGTCAGCACAGGAAGTGGTCAAACCCTCGTGCCCTACCACGATATTATAGGGCCGGCTTCTCGCCTTTTCTACCTGCCTTTCTGACAAGACTGCCTCTTTTTAACTTTCAAACTCGCTCAGATGTTGAAAACAGCCCTGCTTTCTTCCACCTATTTTGGCCCTGTTCAATGGTATCAGAAGCTACATCGCTATGACCAATGCCTTATCGAACAGCACGACAACTTCGTCAAACAGACCTATCGTAACCGTTGTGTCATACCGACAACCAACGGTCTGCAGGCACTCTCTATACCCGTTTCATGTCCCGAAGGCAACCAACTTTCGAAGACGCCCATGCAGGATATCCGCATCTCTGACCACGGGAACTGGCGTCATATCCATTGGCATGCCCTCTGCTCGGCCTATGGTGAAAGTCCTTTCTTCATGTACTATGAGGACGATTTGCGCCCATTCTTTGAACAGAAGTGGACATTTCTCATCGACTTTAACATGGCTATCACGGAGAAAATGACAGAACTGCTCGACATTCGACCACAAATACAGCTCACAACTGCATTTCAACCGATAGATACTTGCACAGAAAACGCCGAACTGAACAGCCTCACCGACGACTTCCGCGACGCCATTCGCCCCAAGCATCCAGGCCTTGACAACGACTTTATTGCCCGCCCCTACTATCAAGTTTATCAGCAGAAACACGGCTTTCAACCCAATATGAGCATCCTCGATCTGCTGTTTAATGAGGGGAATGAGGCTGTGTTGTGGTTGTAGGGAAGCAGAAACTGCAACCCCTCAGCTAAGAAATAAGAAAGAAACAAGGTCTCTCCCCCTGCCCCTCTCCAAGGAGAGGGGAGTAAAAGGCTTAGGATATGGAGTTTATATAAGTTGTAAGCAGAAAGCATACATCCCCCTTTTCATCCAAGTGAATACGAAACTTCGCAGTATTTTGTTCGGTATCTATAATAATGAAGCAGTTCGATACCGCCTGAGACAAAACGATGAAAGACAATTGAAAGAGTTTATTGTTTTACATGTTGCAAAGGAAATAAAAACTTTGAAAACAACATAAGAAATCGCCACTAAATATCTATTGTCCCATATTTCGACTGAACCGATGTTACCGACTTCGGCCAAAGAAAAAGCAAAAGGAGTTGATTATCAACTCCTTTGCATTTGTTCTGTCGGGATGACCAGACTCGAACTGGCGACCTCGCGCCCCCCAGACGTGTGCGCTACCAACTGCGCTACATCCCGAATTCACGTGCAAAGATAAGCATCTATCATGACATAACCAAATTTTAGAGCAATGATATTTGAAAATTATTCAATGTTTTTCAGAGGGCGAGCATCAACGAACAAGCACAAGACTACTTGATATTCTTTTTAATCTTACATTGATTTATGACTCATAACCGTTTTGAGATATAGCTTAGAATTTCGGAGAATATATAGAGATAGCTGTATTATCTGCACATAAATGGTATCTTTTATCGATGTATTTTGCCAAAAATGGAAATGTGGAATGGTATTTCATGCGTTTTCATTTGTGTTCTCTTAGTTTCCATTAGCTTTGGAAACCAAATCAATCTCAGTCACTTCACCACGCAATCTGCGTCATATTACAACGTAACTTGATGCAAATCACACGCTGACTTGACGCAGATTGCGTGGCGATTTCATTCAAGTTTTATCGATTTTCCTTATTTTCTTAGGTGCATTTGGATTTTTTTTGTATATTTACGCCGTAAATCTATACAATCAAAAACACTGCGGACATATGAATAAAGATATCTTGCAGGAAAGACGCTTGACTTTTTCTGTCTTCCCAACTGTGGCAATGAGGGTGATACTTCAGAGGAGAAAACGTGGAATGCTGCCGTAGGTCAGCATGCAGTGAGCCATAAAACACGATACTATGAAAGTTATTTCTACCAAACCATATATTCATTTAAGTAACTGATACAAATGATTCTACACCAAAGACCTATCAGCTTTGCGCTATGGTTAGGCGCATCGCTTGTCATGCCCACGCAGGGATGGGCTGCAAATGAGTTGTCGACTCAGTACACACAGCAAAACAGTCAGTGCACAGGTACGGTCACCGATGAGCAGGGAGAGCCTGTCATTGGTGCCACAATCCTGGTGAAAGGCACGAACAACCGTGTGGTGACTGATTTCGACGGACATTTTACTTTGCCGAATGTGAACCGTGGAAGTGTGCTCATATTGAGCTACATCGGCATGGATTCGCAGGAAGTGAAATGGAACGGACAACCTCTCAAGGTGAAAATGAAAGAGCAGTCGCAGGCGCTGAACGAAGTCGTCATAACGGGTTATGGCGGACAGCAGAAGCGTGCAACGCTGACTACGGCTATCTCAAAAATGGACAGCAAGGTGCTTGATGCTGCAGCTTTCGCCAATGCCGGCAGTGCCCTGCAGGGCAGTGTGACGGGTTTGCAGGTGTTCAATGGTTCGGGGCAGCCCGGAACTGATCCCTCCATCACTCTGCGCGGTGGTGCTTCGATTACGGGAAGTGCACCAGCCTTGATCATCGTTGACGGTGTTGAGCGTACGCTTTCAGAGGTCAATCCCTCGGACATTGAGTCGATGGAAGTGCTGAAAGATGCCGCATCAACAGCCATTTACGGTGCAAGGGCCAACGGAGGCGTTATTCTCATCACCACAAAACAGGCAAAACGCGGCACATCGACTATCAACTACCGCATGAAAGTAGGTGTGAACTTCCGGCGTGATGACTATGATTTCATGAATGCCCGCGATTACATCTATTATAACCGCTTGGGAATGAAACGCTATGCAACGTCAATGAAAGGGCACGGGACACCGGCAAATGTAGATGCCCAGAATGGCTATTCGGGCTATGGTTACACGAATTTCACCCCACGCACGGATGTGTTATACTACGATGCAGCTAATCCCGACCATAAGAAGCTGCTGGAAGAGGAGGGCTGGCAGCTCATGGACGACCCCTACTTCAGTGACTCGCCCAAGCGACAGCTGATGTTCAAAGACTACAGCGGACTCTTGGAAAAGGCTATTTTCCATGACCAGACCACGACACAAGACCATTATCTCAATTTCTCGGGTGGCAACAACTTCGGTTCTTTCGTAGCCTCCTTGGGTTATTATCATGAAGATGGTGTGGTGCGCAACACGTCTTACAAGCGTTTCACGGGCAGTGTGAAGGGTGATTACCAAATCAAGCCCTGGCTGAAAGTCCGTGCCGGCGCACAGTACACATGGCGAACGAGACCTAAGAGCTATGTAGACTCGTGGTCATCTCTGTTCTATCGCACACGTTCTCAGCGTCCGACATGGAACCCTTACCTGAAAGATGGCAGTCCGGCACCAGGTTGGAGCTCTTCAGACGGCAACTATCTGTATTGGAACGACAAGCTCACTTCGAGCAACGGATACCGTGCAGAGACCTACAATATAGGCTTTGATCTGACGCTGATACCGAAACATCTCACCTTGACCACCAATGCTTCGCTCTACCATACGTTAGACCAGGTGGAGAATTTCAACAAAGCTTTCTACACGCAGAGCAATCCCAACAAGATCAACACCACGCGCCGTTCGTACGGATATCTGATGAAAGACACGCAGACACAGCTGAATGCCTTTCTGAACTACCGCAACACGTTTGCCGACAAGCACAATGTTGACCTGATGTTCGGTGGTGAATACTATGACTACAACTACTATAAGCTGTGGGCTTCAACCAAGAATTCGCCCACAGATGACATTCCTACGCTCAATGCCGGTGCCGACAAGGATGACAACCCGGGTTCATACAAGTCGCGCAACCGCATAGAATCGCTCTTCGGACGCTTCAACTACGACTACATGCAGAAGTATCTGCTCTCATTTACTTTCCGCTATGACGGCAACTCCAAACTGAAAGACAACCGCTGGGGCTTCTTCCCTGGAGTGTCATTAGGCTGGAACATGATGGAAGAAGACTTCTGGAAAGCTTCCAAACTGTCGAAGGTCATCAGCAACATCAAGCCTCGTATCAGCTACGGTAGCAATGGAAACGTGAGCGGTATCGGTGATTTCTATATCTATGGTGTGTATGATCAACTGACAAACTACAACGGGAACACGGCTTTCTACGACCGCTCGTTGGTGAACACTGCCCTGAAATGGGAACAGAGTCACACCTTTGAGGCCGGTCTTGACCTTGGATTCTTCAAGAACCGCTTGTCTTTCATTCTCGATTACTATGTGCGCAACACCAGCAACCTGCTGCAAAGTGTGAACCTTCCCTCGTATCTTGGCTTCAAATCTATCCAGACCAACTTGGGAAAACTGCGCAACCAAGGATTTGAAATGGAAGTGCGTGCCACACCAGTCCATTTGAGAAACGGGTTCCGTTGGGACCTTTCGTTCAATCTCTCAACCGTCAAGAACACGATTATCAAGTTGCCTAAGAGCGAACGTCCGTTCAACCAGCTCGAAGGAGTGGAAGTTGCTGCAGGTAAGGTTGATGCCAATGGCCACACACCTACAAAGTGGATTGGCGGTTATCGCGAAGGAGGAAAGCTCGGAGATCTCTACAGTTATAAGCAGGATCACATCTTCCGCGACTGGGACGACATACGCCAGCATGCCAACAAGCGTATTGACAACGTTGCAAAACTATACGGGCCAGGCCTTGCCGACGAAGTAAATCCACAGACAGGTGTGCTCTATAAGAACTCAGCAGGCTGGAAAGCCATCGAACCGGGAGATGTTTGCTGGGAGGACATCAATGGAGACGGCATCATTAATACGCTCGACCGCAAGGTGGTGGGCAATCTGCGACCCACTGTGACAGGTGGATGGTCGACCACACTCTCTTACAAAAACCTCTCTTTGTATGCGCGTTTCGACTATGCTTTGGGCCATACCATCTACAATGACCTCAAGGCTCGCTCCATGGGACAGTTCCAAGGACAGTTCAATCTCATTGACAAGGTGAAGGATATGTGGAGTGAAGACAATCCGAACTCCAAATATCCGGTCTTCACTTACGCTGACCAGCTGAACAAACACAATATCTGGCGTGGCAATTCTATCTTCTATGAAAAGGCCGACTACATGGCTTTGCGTGAGATTACCCTCAGTTATAATCTGCCGAAGCAATGGACCAAAGCACTTCAGATGAGCAATGCCAGCGTGTATCTGACAGGTCAGAACCTTTTCTATATCACCGGATATGACGGTGCTTCGCCTGAACCGTCAGACGGTTTCGACTATGGCCGTTATCCCTCTCCACGCACTTTGATCTTTGGACTCAACATTACTTTCTAATCAAACAAAGCAATTCACAATGAAAAAGATATTTTCTTATATAGCAGCCACCGTGATCAGTCTTTCACTCGCGGGCTGCATGGATCTGGAACCCACAAGCAGTATCACCGACTCCAATTACTGGAAGAATGCCGACCAGGTGCAGACTTTCAATCAAGGTCTCTACTCATGGGTGAGAAGTTATGCCAACAGATATATCATCTGGGGCGAGCTGCGCAGCAACATCTACACCGGAACAGCCTTCAGCGGTGAGGCTCCGCAGGGCTATGAGCGCCTCTGGAACAACACTCTTGAAAAGAGCAGTGCCGTAATTGGAAACTACGGAGGACTCTATACGGGCATCAATCAGATCAATCTGATGATTGACAAAGTGAACGAAGCAGGCTATCTGACCGAAGCGCAGAAGAACAAATATCTTGCAAGTAGTCACGGTTTGCGCGCTTTCTTCTATTTCCAGTTGCTCCGAACCTACGGAGATGTGATTGTCTATCTGCAGCACACGGAGGGCAAAACGGTCGATTTGAGTAAGGTTGCACGCAAGCAAGACCCTGCGGCTGACGTGATGAAGCAGATCAAAGCCGATATCCAGGCTTCTGAAACTGCCTATAACAACGACTATTCCTTCAAGGACGGACGCATGTATTGGTCGCTCGCAGCCACCAAGATGCTTAAGGGTGAAGTGTATTTGTGGAGCGGAAAGCAGATGGGAGGAGGCACTGCCGACTATCAGACGGCCTTAACTGCCTATCAGGAAGTGCAGTCTCACGCGGATGTTGCCTTGCTCGACAACTTCAGTGATGTGTTTGCATATAATAAGAAAGGTAACAAGGAAATCATCTTTGCCCTGCACAACCGCGAAAATGAGACCACATTGTGGAACGGTCTCTACACCTCTTTGGTGATGAACAAGCAGAATGTGAGTGCCTACCGACTGCACGATGCCGATGGGAATGCCATTCAATTCAGCCAGTCTGAATATCTCAACCTGAGCCTCGGCACCGGTGTCATGCGCTTCCCGCTTGACAAACAGCTGTGGACAAAACTCTATCTTAACGGAAACGACAAGCGCAGAGCAGGCTCATTGGCCGATGTCTATGCCACTGACGGTACGACCTATGTGGGCAACATCTGCAATAAGTTCCATGGAACGCTGCTTCCCGGTGGCTCATCAACATCGTGGTATGACGACCAGCCCATTTACCGCTATGCCGAATGTCTGTTGGGAATAGCCGAAGCCAAAGTGCTGTTGGGACAAAATCCCGCAACAGAAATCAACCAAATCCGCAGCCGTGCATATGGTGCAGCCTATTTCAATGCTCATCCCGAGGTGCAATATCCCAATGAAATCAGCACGGGTGGCACTCCCGCTCTGACCACTTTCTTTGCCAATAACACCTTTGTGGGCGGTGATGAGAATGCAGAAGAGGCCGTTCTGAAAGAGCGTATGCGTGAATTCCTGTTCGAAGGAAAGCGCTGGCACGACATCCGTCTGTTCAATAAAGCCGTGAAGTATTCCACAGCCAACAATACCCGACTGCTCTGGCCTATTGATGAAACGACGCTTTCAACCAACACCTTGTTGGAGCAGACACCCGGATATGGTGACTGATTGATACGATGCAGATAAAACATAGAACCCGACTCACCCGTCCTGGTGGGTCGGGTTCTTTGTTGTCGGGCAACAGGTCATCAGCTGACAAGGCCAAATCACGCGCTGACTTGATGCAGATTGCCTTGCATTTTGCGTCAAATCATGCGGTCATCTGACGCAGATTGGCGCATGAAATCAGTCAAGTTGCAGGGAACAGTCATGTTGGTTTGTAAACAATGGCTGCCTACCTATGGAACAGAATGCCTGTAAACAATGAAAAATATAAACAAAAAGAGGTGCGTTAATGGCTGAAAATCCACTCTGTTTAGTTTTAACTTCCGAGTGAAAATTCCTTAAACAACGAAGAAATAAATGTTAATTAAGGAACTTTTGCATTTTAACTTATTGGAAATCAATATATTAAATTCTCTAAAGAACAAGAACTAAGAACAAGATAAAGAAAAAGACGAAGAAAAAGAAAAAGAACGAAGTGGAAATAGAGTTCGCCGTCGTCGGATTTTTATTTACAAAGGGGTTAAGGGGTTGGGAGACCTCCCCCAGCCCCTCCCAAGGAGGGGAGCACGAGCTTGGAGCGTCTTCTTAGGAAACAAAATGAATTCGTTTATAAGCTGATAACCCTTATATATTCTAAGATTTTCTCCGATATTCTTGGATGTCGCTTGCGACGAGGAGGCCTAAACCATAAGGAGGAAGACTCCTAATGGAAACCTCCCCCGACCCCTCCCAAGGAGGGGAGCACGAGCTTGTAGTGGCTTCTTAGGAAACAGAATGAGTTCGTTTATACCCTAACGACCTTTATATTTTCTAAAATATTCTTAGATATTCTTGGATGTCGCTTGCGACAAGGAGAGCCTAAACCATAAGGAGGAAGACTCCTAATGGAA
>NZ_KV817571.1:52022-68802 GCF_001814685.1 Prevotella sp. HMSC077E09
CGAGCTTGGAGCGTCTTCTTAGGAAACAAAATGAGTTCGTTTATACCCTAACAGCCTTTATATCTTCTAAAATATTCTTAGATATTCTCAGATGTCGCTTGCGACAAGGAGGCCTGAAATGCAAGGGGAAACGTTGCATCCCAATCTCTGCATTCTTCGTTTCCTAAGCACAACGGGCAACAAACAGCAGGAGGAGAAGTAGAAAAAGAAAAGAGAAAACCAATTGGTTACCTTCCCCGTGGATGCAAGGAAACTAACAGACATAAAAAAACCTCCTCGCGAATGCGTGGAGGCCAGTCTAACCTGAACGTCTTTTTACTTGCTAAATCAAATGCTAATAACTACAGAGATAGACTTAGTACCGGATATCACATCCGGCTGATTTCTCCTTTCATTAACAGTTCTTTTACGTTGCAAAGATACAAAATAAAAAAGAAGTGCTGTTATACATTTTGCGGGTAAACTTGATGATATTGCGGTTATTAAGGGCTTTTTACCCGACGAAAGCAGTTATTTCTTGACAATATGGTTAAATAGTGGGCGTGGAGAATGGTGCAAGGCAGCCTCATAACGCCGCATGAGTGGTGGGCGATGCAGGTTTTTGCGCTGTCGGGCTTTGGTGAGATACGACCTCGGATTGTGGGGCTCATGACGGTTGAGCCGCAGGCAGATGTCATGGGTGAGTCGGCCGAAAGTATAGCGACGTCCGTTCTCATCAAAGAGTTCACAACTCATGACCACGGCATTGATCACCTCGAGCAGGTCGGTGGTAGTGCCTTTCCATGCGTAGCCTGCATGGGGAGAGAGGGCAAGAATAGCGATGATTTCACTCCTCATGGTTTCTAAAATTCTTTCCATTTCATTCTTTTTTAGTTCGTTTTCCGTTCTTATTTCATGGCTTTCATCGTTCATGATGACTACGGTTGCCAAGTGTCTTCAATGTGCAAAGATAGCAGTTAATATGGAAGTATTTCTTCACTTCCTTGGTTTTGCACGTTAATGGAAATTAAATCCTCACTTTTTTCAGCATGTATCAGTTTTTTGTATCAAATAAAACTTGACAAATGGGGTGTTGATTTTGTATCTTTGCAACGTGTTCAGGATAACAATTTTCTTAGACCTTAATACTCAGGAAAAGATGAAAGAAACAACTATGGAAATGTATTCGCCTCATTTCTCAAAACAGGAAATGCAACGGTCGGGCATGGCGATCAGACTCGGTATAGAGAATAAGCCCGGCCGTGAAGAAGAGGAAAATCTCAAAGCGCTATGCCTCAATGTGCTGGAGCCACTCCGCAAGCGTTTCGGCCGCATCATCATCACGAGCGGATATCGCTCAGAAGCCCTTAACAAAGCGGTTTTCGGAGAACCAAGCTCACAACATCTCAAGGGTGAGGCTGCCGACATTCACATCCCCAACGAAGAAGTGGGACGGCGCTATTTTCGCTTCATCAAATATGTACTCGATTATGATCAACTGCTCTTTGAGCGCCGCTTGTCAAACGGTTGCATGTGGCTCCACGTGAGCTATTGCAGAGATCGGAAGCACAACCGACACGAGGCAGTTGAAATGAACTTCTGAAAGCAAACGTTTCGCAATATTCCAATTGGAAAAACTATCGTAAAATTATTAACAATTTAACTAAAAGAAAGGGTAACAGTTATGGCAGTAATCTACAAGATTTACAAGAACAACAACAAGAAAAATGCCGGTTTCGGAAAGTTTTATGCACGTGCCATGCACAACGGTACGACAAACCTTGATGATATCGCAGCCATCATTGAGCGCAACTGCTCCATGAAGAAGAGCGACGTGAAGGCTGTGCTGACGGAGTTGGTAGAGGTGATGACCGCACAGATTCAGGACTCGAAGCGCGTGAAACTTGACGGTTTGGGAACGTTTAAGATTGGCATCAGCACGAAAGGTGCAGAGTCGGCAGCAGCCTTCAACCCAGCCAAGCACATCAAGAACATGCGGGTAATCTTCATGCCCGAGGTTCATGTGGAGCGCGACTCACGCAAGCACATCAAGGCATTGCTCAGTGGTGTCAACGTAACGGAAATGAAACAGTACACGATTGAGAAGAAAAAGAAGAAGCCGGCTTCACAGCCCGGTGTCTGAAAGCAGGTTGGCTTTCTCTCTGTCTGAAGCCTGTCGCGCTTAATGGTTTCTGTCCTTCATTATTCCTGATAGGGCAGAAACCTACAGATAGAGCATGTGGAAGAATTGAAGTTTCTGCGGAGGGAGAGTTCATGGAAATGCTGTATTCCAAGTCATGCGCCATACATTCAATGAACTCCCCATTCAACATGCAGCATTCCAAATTATTGTATCATCATTAAAACAACAGAATAAAACATGGATAAAATCAGAATTAATCAGTGGAAATTAGTCATTAAGATCATCATCGCTGTAGCTACGGCCATATTGGGCGCAATCGCTTCTCCCGATACCGACAGCATTTCCCGACAGTTCAGGAAAGGAAACAGTGCGAAGTTGTTGGAGAATTAAGTAAACTCCTCTGTTTTATTGTCTTTACTCCCCCTTTTTGTTCCCCTTGTGTGAGGAATGAAAGGGGGAGGCTTTATGTGGTATACTCACTGCTAATAACAATGCACCTGCAACCCAATAGGGCCAGCCTTTAAGAGTGAGTACGGCTGCAAGCGTAATCAAACCGAGGGAGAGTTGGAAGACGAAGCGCAGAAGGGCATGGCGGGAAAGACGATAGCCATATATATAATAGGTATAGACGAGGACGAAAAGGAACTCGAGGAAAGAGGCCACGGTGAGCGCATAGCCTGTTGCGGTGAGGCCACCGAAGTGGAAACCAGCAATGACAGCTACCACAAGGAGCAGAGCTGCCACAGCTTCCTGCAACAGATAATGGCGTGAGTCGCCTCGCGATAAGGCAATATATTCCATGGGAAGCGTCATGGCTCGCAGATACATGGCGAGGATGCTGCCACGCATCATGTCGATGACAGGCAGGAAATCATGGCTGAAAAGCAGGGGAAGAAGGATGGGAAGCCCCACGGTCATGGCCACAAGGAGCGGAGAGATGACCATTGTACTTGCCTCTATCTGTCGGTTGACAATCTTGTTGAATTCACCTCCCAAGTTTTTTACGCCCGAAAGTCGGGGGAAGAAATCGGTTTCCATAGCATGAAACACCATGCCACCATAGGTCATTGTGACCATGAAACCTGCATTGTAAAGGCCCACAATCTGGATATCTCCGGCATGAGAAAGGTAGCTTCGGATGATGAAGTCGGCTGCACTGGCCAGAATACCCGAAGCAACAAAGGCCACTCCGAGGCGCACCATGCCGTAGCCCTCAGACAATTTGCCTTGCTTGAAACTGAATTTCAAAGGATAGCGATGCAGGGAAAAGAAGATGACGAGCACCCACTGAATGGCTGCTGCAAGGACAATAACGGGCACAATGGCTGCCTCTCGCCACACATAGAATAACGGTATGGAGGTAAGCAAAGCTCCGAGTACGCCATAGACCGACTGCAGTGCAAGCTGGCGCAGTTGTCGGGTAGCTTTCAGAATGGCGGTTTCACCGGCAGCAAGTGCAAGGAAAGCTATCGTAGGAGAAAGGGCTATGAAATGCAGGGTGTGGTTGCCCCAGGAGAAAGTGAAGCGGTTGAGCAACGGACTTAGAAGGATGCAAAGCAACATTCCGGCAATCGCCGTGAGTGCCACCCACATGCGGATAATCTGAATGCGATGTTTCAAACGCTCTTCATCTCCCTGCTCGTAGGCTGCCGAAAGCTCGCGCACGGCACTCATGGAGAGGCCGAGATTAGTCGAATCAGACACGAGTTTCACCGTAGCATTAAACAAAGAGATGAGTCCCATGCCTCCGGTGCCTAACAATACGGCCACCACCTTGTTACGAACAATGCTCATCAAGATGTTCAAGCCCTGCACACCACCGAAGATACCCATGTATTTGAGAATGTGGCGATAGCTGTTGTTGTCGGTCGGCTTCATGGTTTTTGCTTGTCTTGGGCATTCCTTTTGGCAACGGGCATTACCGTTTCATGCTCGATGAGCAGCACTTTTTGAAAGCCTGCACGATAGGCACTATCGGCGATTTCGGGCACACGTGACCGTTGTTTCTCGGGAATAGAGACGTCTTCCCATGTTTGGGGCCAGCGATAGGCAGTTCTCAGTTGCACGCTATTTCCCCATGCAAAGGCATCGGTGGGGCGCACGCAGAAAGTAGAATACTTGCGATAGCCGTCAACAATATTAATACTGAAAATGCTATCTACAGGTTCTCCCAGCGCATGAAGCGCCTGTTTGGAAATTCGTTCCTGGCGTAGTCCCGAGAGATAGGTCTCATGCCAGTGGTGCAAGGCGATGAAACTCATTGTGAAAAGGCTGACCGTCATCAGGGAAAGCAGGAGCGGTTTGCGCGGTAGGCGGGTGATGATGAGAGCCCACAACAGAACCATCAAGGGCATAAGGCCATAAGCATGCATCGCCGTAAAAACGGTTGCAAGATGGGGAGCGGCTGCAATGAGCACACAAAGCAGCAGAAGCAGCCCCGTTTTTCCAAACATAGTCTGTCGACCTTTGACCGAGATATAGCCGAAAAAAGACAGCGTGAGAACTGCTGAACATATGGCCCAAAGGTAGTTTCTGTCGTGAACGAGGGCCACATAGTCCAAAGGCAGGAAAGTTAATCCGATGAAAGCGAAGAGGTCTTTGAGTTTTGCAACAATCGTTGTCTCTATATATTCATGATTGAAAGGGCTGTGGTTGACCGGGAAACTCAACCGAACGGCGGCATAGAGCAAGACACAAAGCACACCGACGGCTACAAAACGGAATGCGGTCTGCTTTGAATGGTGGAGGAATATGCCCGCTAACAGCGGTGTAATGACAAACCACGTGATGCCGTTTTCCTTGAAAAGGGTTGCCACGTAGGTGCAGGCAATCCAGCCAACAAGCCGCCACCGACCTTTCTGTGTGATGTAACAGAGCAATCCCACGAGGTCGAACAGGAGGGAATAAGTCTGGTTAATGGAGTCGATGTCTAATACCGTTCCCAGTACTCCAGGCGCCATGTAGAAGTAAAGAATACCGAAATTAAGGGCTAAGGTATTAACTTTCAGCCACTTCAAAAGACGATATAATAGGAAAGTGTTGATAACATGGCCCGTGAAGATGCAGAGATGATTGGCAAAGGGGAATAGATTGATGTGGTGTTCAATGAAATATCCGAAGAGAGCATCAAAGGGGCGCCAATAAGAACCAAAGGGGATGAGTCGCTCAGAAAGACTCTTGGGGTAGGGAGCTGTGAAGTAAGTGAAGTCGTCAAAGGTTGGCATGAGGAGCGTCACCCCATAGAACACGAGGGGAAGTGTCAGTATGATGCCCCACATAGCCCATTGATGTGACAATTTGTTGCACAAGGTTATCGGATGATTGCGATTTTGCATACAACTCCTTTCTGTCCATTTTGTGTAGCCACTTCTACCATATAAATGCCCGAAGCCACGCGTTGTCCGTTTTTGTTGCAGCCGTCCCAGGTGAAGAGTCCGCCATTGCTGCGCCCTTCTTTCACGAGTGTGCCGTTGGCTGTCGTAATCTTTACATCGGCATTATAGGATAGTCCGGTGATGTTTATAGGCCCCGTATAATCTGGTTTGACAGGATTGGGATAGGCATAGACACTTTCCTGCGTCATGGTTTCGGCTGCTTCAGTGGCATTGCTCTTGTAGGAGCAAAGGCCTTTATCCGTTCCAAAGAACACTTCTCCCGTGGTACCATTGATTGCAATGCTCTCTATGGTGTTGGAAATAAGCGGACTGTTCTCTGCCGTGAAATGCTGCTGTTCTTCAATGTTGTTGCTGCTGACGAGATAAACGCCATTGCCATTGGTGGCAAACCATTTGCGGTTAGCACCGTCAATGGCTATGGCGGTGATGTCTACGCCATTCAACAGATAGTCGGCATAGTTGGTTCCATCGTTGCGGGGCACTTTTATCTGTTGGAAAACAGGATTGTCACTATCCATCTGTGAAGGCTCAAGCATCAGAGGTCCCACATTCGTTCCTATCCAAATGTTGCCTTCCTTATCTTCAACGGCGCAGCGCACGTTCCATAATTCCTTGAGTTTTGTTCCGTCTTGATTGGTGAATGAGGTGAAAGTATGCAACGTCTTGCTTTGCGGCTGATAGGAATAAAGCGAGGGAAGTGTCCAGTTGTTGTTGACAAACCACAGGCGACCACGACTGTCGAACATAAGATTTTGGACATTGGCAAGGCTTCTTCCGTTGAAACTCATCAGCACAGGCGTTGAGTGAGAGGTCCATTTTTGATCGGAATATTGCAACAGTGAAGATATTTTCGACTGACTGTTGAACACCCAAAGATTGTCATTGCTGTCGAATTTCACACCAGTCACCAACTCATACTCCATGCTTTCGTCGTTGGTAGCAAAGTTTATCGGAGCGTTCTTGTGATTGTAAAAGGCCTTGAAATGACCATTTTGAAATTCATAAAGTCCGTTGCGTGCACCTGCGAAAAGGTGGTTTTCGTCTTTGGGATCGATGTCAATGCAGTATATGTCTTGATAGCTCAGGCCCGTGGTTGGCTTGATTTTCGCCTCGTCTTGATAAATATCCCATGTGTCGCCGTCCCACACTTGTATCGTTCCTTCTCTGTAAGGTGCGTTATATCCCCCGCAGGTATAGAGCTTTCCCTGGTGGAATTTCATATAGCCGAAGTAGTTGTATTGTGGGCCACCGGGATTGGCATTAGCCACTTTTGCCCACAATGCAGACAGGTCTTCAGGCGTTTTTTCTACATAAGTTCCTACGCGTTTCCAGTTGTTTTTATCGGCAAGATTTGTGGTGAGCAGGGCTGAATAAAGTCCTGCGCTTTTGCTTGCAGCAAAGAGTTTGTTGTCGCGGATATAGCAGTAGTTCACTGAAAAGCCGAGTTTGTAGGTGTCGCTGATTTCTGCATTGCCCACATTCAGCTTCACAATGCCAAACCCTGTGGCCAGATAAGCATAGCGTCCCGAAACATAAATGCCGTGAATGGTCTTGTCGACAATCATGGATGTATTGTAATAGGCGCTGACATTCGTCACCTCTCCCACATCATTCATCAGGTCGATGTTCTGGTTGGCATAAACAATCACTAATCTTCGTGCAGCCTTGTTATAGGCTATGTGTGTGATGTTTCCATCCGAAAGTCCGTTCACCTTGTCGAAAGTGCGCACACTTTGGTCGTTGGGGTTATAGGAATAGAGCCCGTTACTGGCCAGCACATAAATCAAAGAACCATTGGCCTGCACTATCTGTTGCGGTGAAGCGTAAGACAGATAGGAGCGCCACGTGAAAGAAGAAAGGAGGAGAAACAGAGCAAGAAGCAGAATTCCACTTCCTATCCCTTTGCTTTTTCCGTTGCACGGGCTCAACGAACGGCCCCCTTTAGTTCTCCAATCAGAGGGAAACTGCTGGTTGCAGGAATAATGAAAAATCTTTGTGATATGATGTTTTCCGGCTCTTGTCATGTCTTTTCTATAATGTCTGATAACTTTCGTCTCCTTTGCTTTCACCCTCTTTTCTTTGGAGAGGAATTGGTGATGAGACTTTTCGCCAACTTCTCCACAGCCCTTGCTCTATGGCTGATCTTGTTTTTGATTTCCTCACCAAGTTCGGCAAAGCTCTTGTCATAGCCTTCGGGGATGAAGACCGGGTCGTAGCCAAAGCCCGCTGTGCCACGCTTTTCGGTGGCTATCTTCCCTTCAACAATACCTTCAAAAAGCGTCTCATGATAGCTGCCGGGATTGTCGGCATCGTGTTGAATGAGTGAGATTACCGTGCGAAAGCGGGCATTTCGGCGGGTAATATCAGTCATCTTACGCAGTAACTTGACTGTGTTTGCCTCGCTGTTATGGTCATATTGCTCGGCATAGCGGGCACTGTAGACTCCCGGTTCACCATCCAGGGCCTCCACTTCCAAGCCGGTATCATCGGCAAAGCAGTCAAGCCCATAGTGCTCATACACGTATAAAGCTTTCAGATGGGCATTCTCTTCAAGCGTCTGACCTGTTTCGGGGATGTCTGCATCGCAGCCGATATCCTTCAAAGAAACGATTTCAAAGGCGCTGCCGAGTATCTCGCGGATTTCGGTCAGCTTGTGTGTGTTGTTGGTTGCAAAGACAATTTTCATGCTTGAATGTTCTTTTTCCTGTTGGCTTCGAGTTTCTTTTTCACGCTCACCTTCATTTCATCAAATCCCTCACCATATACACCGACAACGCTACTCTGGCTGACAAAGGCATTGGGGTCGATGAGTTTGATGAGGCGGAAGATGTCGGTGCTTTCGCGTTTCTTGGCAAGAATACAGAGCACCTTGACCTCCTGCCCCGTGTACCAACCGTGCCCATCGAGGATGGTTACGCCATGACCTGTTTCTATGCCGATAGCATTGGCTATTTCCTGATACTTTCGTGAGAAGATCATGAACTGCACACTTTCGCGTCGGGCATTCATGATATAGTCGAGAGAGAAGTTCTCAAGGGTCATCACGCAAAGGCCGAACATCACTTTGTGAGCGCGTTCGAGATAGCTTCCAAACTGCGGAAAGAACATACAGCTGCCGATGATGCAGAAGTCAACCGCAATAAGTACGGTGCCGAGCGACACGTTATGATACTTGTTGACAGAGGCAGCGATGATGTCTGTGCCACCGGTTGAACCGTTATGCAGGAACACCGTAGAAAGTGCCACACCTGTAATGACGCAGCCTATAATCATAGACATGAAGTCCTGTCCCTCGCCAAGAAGCTTGATAGGCATGCCGTTGGGCTGCTTGGGAATGAGGTCCTGAGCGACAATCAGCAGGAAATAGAGCAGGAAGATGGCGTAGATGGTCTTGAAGAGAAACTTAAAGCCCAGCACCTTCAGCGCTACCACGAGCAGCGACAGGTTGATGATGATGTAGGTGTTCTGTACATGGAAGCCCGTAGCATAGTAGATAATGGCCGAAAGACCGGTCACACCACCCGCCACAATCTGATAGGGCATGAGGAACACCGTGAACGAAATGGTATAAAGCATGATGCCGAGCGTGATGAAGAAATAGTCCTTCACCTCATCCCAATACTTGATATTCTCCATCATTTACTTAATGACAATATTAACGATTTTCTTTGGAACGATGATCACTTTCACAATCTGTTTGCCCTCCATATACTTCAGGCTGCGCTCATCGGCTTTCACTTCACGCTCTATAGTGGCGTTGTCGGCGTCGGCTGCAAATGTCTTCTGATAGCGGGCTTTACCGTTGAAGCTGACTGTGAGCTGCATTTCGCTCTCCACAAGATACTTTTCATCGTAGCTTGGCCATGCTGCATCGCACACGGTTCCCTTGTTGCCAAGCACATGCCAGAGTTCTTCGGCCACGTGGGGAGCAAAGGGTGAAAGCAGCACTACCATCTTCTGCAATAGCTCGCGGTTGTGACATTTCTGCTGACCGAGTTCGTTAACGGCAATCATGAAGGCTGAAATCGAGGTGTTGTAGCTGAATTTCTCAATATCTTCGGTTACTTTCTTGATGAGCTTATGCAAGCTCTTGAGATTTTCTTTCGAGGGCTCGACATCGTCAACTATCAGTTTTTCTTCACCTCCGCGCTCCCAGAAGAGACTCCAGAACTTCTTGAGGAAGCGGTGACAACCGTCAATGCCATTGGTGTCCCAAGGCTTGCTGGCTTCAACCGGGCCGAGGAACATCTCATACAGACGCAGTGTGTCAGCGCCATAATCCTTGATGATATCATCGGGATTGACCACGTTGTACATGCTCTTCGACATCTTTTCGATAGCCCATCCACAGATATATTTGCCGTCTTCGAGTATAAACTCGGCATTGTTGTATTCAGGACGCCACTGCTTGAAAGCCTCGGTGTCGAGGATATCGTTCTTGACCAAGTTCACCCACACGTGGATTGGAGTCGTGTCATATTGGTCTTTGAGACCTTTTGACACGAAGACAGGAGCCTTGGAGTGGTCATCAGAGTTCACACGATATACGAAGTTCGAGCGTCCCTGTATCATACCTTGGTTGATAAGTTTCTCATAAGGCTCTTCCTTGCAGCTCACTCCGCAGTCATGGAGGAACTTATTCCAGAAGCGGCTATAAATCAAATGGCCCGTAGCATGCTCGGTTCCACCTACGTAGAGGTCTACATTCTGCCAGTATTCATCGGCCTCCTTGCCCACGAGTGTCTTGTCGTTCTTCGGATCCATGTAGCGAAGATAGTAGGCAGAACTGCCTGCAAAGCCCGGCATGGTGTTGAGTTCGAGGGGGAAGACGGTCTTGTTGTCCACGAGACTCTTGTCTGTAACCTGCTTCTTGGCTTCGTCCCAGGCCCATTTCTTGGCGCGTCCCAATGGAGGTTCTCCTGTTTCGGTGGGTTCGTATTTGTCAATTTCGGGAAGTTCGAGTGGCAGACATTCTTCGGGAATCATATAGGGCATGCCATTCTTGTAGTAGACAGGGAACGGCTCTCCCCAATAGCGCTGGCGTGAGAAAATAGCATCGCGCAGGCGGTAGTTCACCTTCACACGGCCCAGCTGATGCTTAGTCACAAATTCCTTGGTGGCTGCAATGGCCTCTTTCACGGTCATACCATTGAGGCTGAAACCATCTAATGTCTCAACGCCTTCACATGGAGAATTCATCACAATTCCCTCCTTGGCATCAAAGCTTTCCTCGCTTACATCGGCACCCTCTATCAGTGGGATGATAGGCAGGTTGAAGTGTTTGGCAAAGGCATAGTCGCGACTGTCGTGTGCAGGAACGGCCATGATAGCCCCCGTGCCGTAGCCGGCGAGCACATATTCTGAAATCCATACTGGGATTTTAGCACCTGTGAAAGGATTGACAGCATAGCTTCCGCTGAACACACCCGTTACCTTACGGTCGCTCATGCGGTCGAGTTCGGTGCGCTTCTTCACGTAAGCTAAATATTCTTCTACCTCCGCTTTCTGTTCCTTTGTCGTCAGTTTCTCCACCAATTCACTTTCAGGTGCCAGCACCATGAACGTCACTCCGAATATCGTGTCCGCCCGAGTGGTAAAGATAGTGAAATACCCCTCTGCTTTTAATACATCAGACATATCACTCCCCTCCCTTTTCGGGGAGGGGTCGGGGGAGAGGTAAAACTCCATCTCCGTACCTTCCGAGCGACCTATCCAGTTGCGTTGTGTCTCCTTGATAGAGTCAGTCCAGTTGATGGTTTCCAATCCATCGAGCAGACGTTGTGCGTAGGCTGAGGTGCGAAGACACCATTGCTGCATCTTCTTCTGAACGACAGGATAGCCTCCACGTTCGCTCACTCCGTTGACCACTTCGTCATTGGCAAGCACGGTTCCCAGGCCCTGACACCAGTTGACAACGGTCTCTCCCAAGTAGGCAATGCGGTAGTTCATCAGCACCTTCTGCTGTTCTTCTTCGCTCATGGCTTTCCATTCCTCGGCTGTGAAGTGCAGTTCTTCGGTCTGTGCAACGTCAAGTCCCGCTGTACCTGAAGTTTCAAAGTGCTTGATGAGGTCGGCAACAGGGCGTGCCTGCTGACATTCATTGCAGAAATAACTGCCGAACATTTTCATGAAAGCCCACTGTGTCCAGTGGTAATATTGTGGGTCACAGGTGCGCACTTCGCGGTTCCAGTCAAATGAAAACCCAATCTTATCCAACTGTTCGCGGTAGTGGTTGATGTTTGTTTCGGTCGTGATAGCCGGGTGTTGTCCCGTTTGAATGGCATACTGTTCAGCCGGAAGTCCATAGGCATCATAGCCCATTGGGTTGAGCACATTGTAGCCCTGCAATCGCTTGAAGCGTGCATAGATGTCGCTTGCAATGTAGCCTAAGGGATGACCCACATGCAGACCTGCTCCCGATGGATAGGGAAACATATTGAGCACATAGTATTTCTTCTTCGTCTTATCCTCTGTCACCTTGTACGTTTGGTGCTCGGCCCAGGCCTTTTGCCATTTCTTCTCGATTTCACTGAAATTGTAATCCATTTCTATCTTGTTTTATTTCTGTTTTCGTTTCATTTCCTCACGCCAGTCTTCATGCGCGCTATTGATAATGTGTACAAAGGTAGTGTTTTTAATTCAAAATTCATCATGCACCGTGTATAATTCCGTTCTACCGCGCATGTTTTTATACCGTAGCATCTGTTTCCATGTCACAGCAATCGGCAACTCAAATGAATTGTTTTTCCATTTCCACCAAATGTTTTCATATAGAAATTTCGTTTTCCTCTTTTTCACCGTAATTTACTCCTATTCGGGATAGAGAAATATAAGATGAAAGGCATGAATGACAAAGTTGTTTTTATATTGCTCGCAGTCATTAAAAAACCAATATTTCTGATGAAACATCATAAATAATCACTAAATATCTTATGTCAAAACATCTATCATTCAAAGCAAATGATTATCTTTGCATATGAGAATAAGATGCATTCTCATTGATGTAGAAATCTGTTATTAAAAGTACTTCACCGGTTTTCGACCGGCATTATTAAATTAATTTATGCAACAAGATAACTTCTTCATTTCCAACTAAATATATTTAGAAATTATTTTGCAGTGTCATCTGACGCAAGTTGAAAATCCTGATCCTTGAACATGGCAAATCACCTGCCTTTGATAGGAAAACAGAATGATGCATCATCAAAAATTATACACGACAGATTGGAGGTTTTTCACATGTAACAAATGATTTTTCCCAACAGGAAATAAAGGATGATTAAATACTAAAGAGTTATGAGTTTACAGGAGATTTTGAACCACAGAAGGGCTGTTCGCCATTTCGACCCCAACAAACCGTTAGATACCTCGGTAGTAAAAGATTGTATAAAGCAGGCAACACTCGCGCCAACAAGTTCCAACATGCAGCTTTGGGAGGCCTATCATGTGACAGATAAAAAGGTGCTTGAAGCCTTGAGTCATGCTTGTTTCGACCAACTCACAGCACGTACGGCGCAGCAAATGGTAGTGTTTGTGACCCGACAAGGACAGTATAAGCAGCATGCAAAAGATGTTCTTGCGTTTGAAAAAGACAATATCAGGCGCAACAGTCCTGTCGAGAAGCAGGAGAAACGCATTAAGAAACAGACGCTATATTATGAAAAAGTGATACCATTTATCTATTCACGTTGCTTTGGTCTGTGGGGACTTGTGCGCAAAGCGTTGGCACAATGCATCGGTCTTTTCCGTCCGATGATACGCCAGATGAGTGAAGGCGACATACGGGTCAACGTACATAAGAGTTGCGCTTTAGTCGCTCAGACGTTTATGTTGGCTATGAGTGAGGCGGGATATGACACTTGTCCGCTTGAAGGTTTCGACAGTTGGCGGGTGAAAAAAGCCTTGCATCTGCCCTATGACACAGAAATAAACATGGTTGTTACCTGTGGCATTCGACTGCCAAATGGCGTCTGGGGCGACCGTTACCGCCGTCCGTTTGAGGAGCAATATCATAAGATATGAAGCCTCACCCGACCCCTCCGAAAGGAGGGGAGAAAAGAGAAAGCCTCTCCCCCAGCCCCTCTCCAAGGAGAGGGGAGTCAGAGAATGAGGACTTACTTGATGCTATATGAAACGAAGTTAGATGTTAAGTAATTGTGCATTATGAGCTAACTCAACTCGTACTCCCCTCCTTGGGAACCGTAGGTCGCTGTTCGTTGAGCGAGCGAAACGAGGAAAGCAATGGGTCGGAGGAGGCTTTTATGATATGCATAATGCATTAAAAACTACTTTCCTTTCAGTATTTTTTTGATGTCATTCAGCTTGTTGAGTGCCTCAACAGGCGTAAGATTATTCACATCAAGACCAAGGATTTCATCGCGTATCTGTGCCAATACGGGGTCATCAAGCTGGAAAAAGCTGAGTTCCATGCCTCCCCTGTGCTCGGCAATCTTGCTGGTATTGGGCTTGCCTGCACGTCCCACACCAGCGTTGTCGGCCTCCAATTCCTTCAGAATAGCATTGGCACGCTTGACAATCGAACGTGGCATACCGGCTATTTCGGCCACATGAATACCGAAACTGTGCTCACTTCCGCCCTTCATCAGCTTGCGAAGGAAAATCACTTTGCCGTCAACTTCTTTCACACTTACATTATAATTCTTGATGCGAGAGAAGTTCTTTTCCATCTCATTCAGCTCGTGATAATGGGTTGCAAAGAGTGTTCTTGCACGTGCTTTCGGCTGTTCATGCAAGTATTCCACAATAGCCCAAGCAATGCTGATACCGTCATAAGTGCTCGTGCCTCGGCCCAATTCATCAAACAAAACGAGGCTGCGTGACGACACATTGTTTAGGATATCAGAAGCTTCAGTCATTTCAACCATGAACGTAGACTCGCCTAATGAAAGGTTATCACTGGCTCCGACACGGGTGAATATCTTATCCACAAGACCGATTTTCGCGCGTTCTGCGGGCACAAAACAACCCACTTGGGCCAGCAACACAATGAGTGCTGTCTGGCGAAGCAATGCCGACTTACCGGCCATATTCGGTCCCGTGATCATCATGATCTGCTGTTTTTGGGTGTCAAGATATACGTCGTTAGGCACATAACGCTCGCCAAGTGGCAGTTGCGTTTCTATCACGGGATGACGTCCCTGACTGATATCGAGCACCTCACTATCGTCAATCTGCGGACGGATATAGCCGTTTTCTTCAGATGTTTTCGCAAAACTCAACAGACAATCCACACGTGCCAAAAGGTTGGCATTGATTTGAATCTGCGGGATGAAATCCTGCATGGCAAGCACCAACTCACTGAAAAGACGAGCCTCCAAAGCAAGTATCTTTTCCTCTGCTCCAAGTATCTTTTCCTCGTATTCCTTTAGTTCAGGCGTGATATATCGCTCGGCCTGAGCCAATGTCTGCTTGCGAATCCAACCTTCAGGAACCTTGTCTTTAAAAGTGTTTCTTACTTCAAGATAATAGCCGAAAACGTTATTGAAACCCACTTTCAGACTTGAAATGCCTGTTTCCTCGGCTTCCTTTTCCTGGATTTTCAGCAGATAATCTTTGCCGTTTCGACTCATTTCGCGCAATTCATCAAGTTCATCATCGTAGCCGTCTGCTATGACATCACCCTTCGTAATCAGCTGTGGCGGGTCGGGTTGTATTTCTTTTTCAATGCGCGTTTTAATGCTTTCGCAGAGATTAAGCTGTTCTCCGATGCGCTTCAATGCCTCATTCTCCGAATAAAGACAAGCCTCCTTGATCGGTCTGACAGCATCGAGTGCATTCTTCAGTTGTACGATTTCACGTGGCGAAACACGTCCTACGGCCACCTTGGAGATGATGCGTTCAAGGTCGCCCACACGATGCAATTGCTCGTCAATCAACTGGCGAAACTCAGGTTTCTGAAAGAAATAGTCTACAATATCAAGGCGTTCGTTGATGGGAGCAACGTCTTTCAACGGGAAAACAAGCCATCTTCTGAGCATGCGACCACCCATAGCCGTGACCGTGCGGTCAATGACATTGAGCAGCGAACTGCCGTCTTCCTGCATCGGAGCAACGAGTTCAAGCGAACGAATAGTAAAGCGGTCAAGTCGCACATACTTGTCTTCTTCTATGCGAGAAAGCGAAGTAATGTGATTGATTTGCGTGTGCTGGGTCAGTTCAAGATATTGAAGAATGGCACCACTGGCAATGACTCCGTTCCTCAAATGCTCCACACCGAAGCCTTTCAGCGACTTTGTGCCGAAATGTTTCAGCAGCTTCTGACGTGCATTCTGCTCGGAGAACACCCACTCATCCATTTCAAACACGCAGTATTTCGACCCGAAGAAGCGTTCAAAATCCTGCTTATGGTCGCGGTTGTAAAGCACTTCCTTCGGCGAAAAGTTGCCAAGCAGCTTCTCAACATAGTCGTATGTACCCTCTCCGGTAAGGAATTCACCCGTTGAAATATCAAGGAAACTGATGCCACATGATGCTTTCCCGAAGTGCACGGCAGCCAAGAAGTTGTTTTCTTTGTAGTTCAACACGGTATCAGCCATGGCAACTCCCGGCGTCACGAGTTCGGTAATGCCTCGCTTCACCATTTTATCCATCTCGGTGAGTCCCTTCTTTCCCTTGATCTGCTCACGCTTTTTTTTCGGGTCTTCCAGTTGGTCGCAGATAGCAACTCGCTTTCCTGCGCGGATAAGTTTGGGCAGATAAGTGTCTAAGGCATGATGGGGGAAGCCCGCCATCTCAACAGAATTCTCCACAGAATTATTGCGTCGGGTGAGCGTAATGCCCAGAATTCCGGCGGCAATAGCAGCATCTTCGCCATAAGTTTCATAGAAATCGCCACAACGAAACAGCAACAAAGCCTCGGGATGCTTTGCTTTCATCGAGAAAAACTGCTTCATCATGGGTGTCAAACCCTTATCATTTGCTGCCATAATCCTTATTTCGAATTCATTAAAATCTTAGAACTTACAAAGTTACAGAAATTCAATGAGAACAGAAAAGCAATTAGGAAGCATTAACGTTAACTTTGAAGTTTGAGATTGGTCTGCCTCAAAACAGAATGATTATCAAATAAAATCTATGCATAAAAAAGTAAGTTTTCCATACAAAACACAATGAAGTTCATTCATGAAGTGGTACAGAATATTCTAAAAGGTGAAGAACTTTTCTTTGCAGTTTAAGGCCCCTTGTCGCAAGCGACATCGAAGAATATCAGAGAATATATCAGAATATACAACGTTATTCCTTA
>NZ_KV817572.1:0-44323 GCF_001814685.1 Prevotella sp. HMSC077E09
TATATGCTTATCCACACTAAATATCTACTGTCCCCTTACATCTTGTTGGTTACGAAAAAGCGCAGACAATCGCCATACGCCTCACGGTTCACCACAAACCATCATCAAATATGGGATGTCTGCGCCCATATGGGTGCAGTCCCAATATTGATGATATGCTCTTTTACTTGCGGTGGTGATTGTGAAGCTATTGAGCAATATGTCTTGGACATAGGTTTCCCCAATCCGAATACAAAAGTATAAAATTTCATTGAAAAACAGTAGAAAACACCTGAAATAAAGCTCCTGTATATCAACTTTACAACAGTTTATCTCTAATTTGACCTACTAATTGGGTTGTTTTCCGTTTTCAACAGTTCACAAACATACTTAGTGGGAAATACTATTTTCAACTGGAAATGTGCATCATGTTCTCCTTTAGCGGATACTCAATGAGATAAAAATATATATAAAATCTCTGCAATCCCATGAGATCTCAAAAGGTCGCTGATGAAAAGTTTCCCTTTAAAAAGGTCACCTAAAGGTCACCTTGAAAAGCAAAAGCACCTACAAAATCTTTGTAAGTGCTTGATTATTAATGTGGACCAGCCTGGGCTTGAACCAGGGACCTCCAGATTATGAGTCTGTTGCTCTAACCAACTGAGCTACAAGTCCGAGAAATTGGTCTTCCGCGTGCAAAGTTAGTGGGTTTTGAGCAAATAACCAAATAAAAGCGGGAAAAAACGAAGGAGAATAAGAAATAACGATATGGAAATAATGTAGAAGTGGGCTGCAAACAGCGTTTTTATGGGATAGTTACAAAGACATGAAGGACAGGGAACTGCAAGAATGAATATAGGTTGTTGTTGTGAAATAGCCTTTAGGATTAACTACATCAGTAATAACTGCTTTAAAATGAATATAGGTTGTTGTTGTGAAAGAGTCCCAATTTGCCGATACGGATAGCATAGAATTGCAAGAAAGAATATAGGTTCTTGTTGTGCCGTTGTTTGGGAAATATCTTCTGATTTTTGACAGATTAATCAGAAATAAAGATTGCTCAACAATGAAAAAAGACTATCTTTGCATAAGATATAGCTGCATTCGACAAATTGAAAGCAAGCTTTCTTTGTGCTCATTGGCAATATCTTTGCATAAGATATAGCTGCATTTGGCAAATCGGAGGCAAGCTTCTTTGCATAAGATATCGGAGCATTCTGGGTGCTTGAGGATAGGAAATAGTCACACACTGTAAGGAGATTAAGGGTATGAATACTATATTTTTAAGTGAGGAAAACAATGCGATTGCACCTTGTGTGGCTACAATCGGCTTTTTTGACGGTGTACATCGCGGGCATCAATACCTCATTAAGCATGTCATCGACAAAGCGAAAGCTTATGGATTAGCTTCAACTGTGATTACATTTGACCGACATCCACGGCAAGTTCTGCACAGCGATTACGTGCCACAGCTGCTGACTACGCTCGAGAATAAACTGCTCTTGCTCTCAAAAACGGGGATAGACAATGCAGCCGTACTGCCTTTTGATGAAGCAACGGCACGCTTGTCGGCCTTTGATTTCATGAGGCAAGTGCTGCATGACCGACTGAATGTCAAGCAACTTATCATCGGTTACGACAATCGTTTCGGGCACAACCGCGAGGAAGATTTTGAAGATTACGTGCGTTATGGCAACGAACTCGGTATTGAGGTCATCCATAATCAGGCCTATGTGCTGAATGGTGTCAATGTCAGTTCTTCGGTTATCCGCTCTTTCCTGCAGGCCGGAGAGATTGAGATGGCTACGCTTTGCTTGGGTTACTCCTACACTTTGGTTGGCAAAGTCGTGCATGGTTTTGCGCAAGGACGCAAGATGGGCTTTCCAACGGCCAACATAGACACTACCGAGAGCGGCCAATTGGTTCCGGCTCCCGGGGTATATGCCGTGAAAGTTAAAATAGAAAACACGGTTACTTTGCTTCATGGCATGATGAATATAGGCATGCGGCCCACTTTTGATGGCTCGAAACTGACGCTTGAAGTCAATATCTTCAACTTCCAAGGTGACCTCTATGGCAAGCAGTTGCAAGTGGTTTTCATTCATCGCATCCGTGAAGAACGTAAGTTCAACAATGCACTTGGACTCGCCGAACAGCTTCAGAAAGATCGTCTGCAAATAGAAGAACAATTTAAAAAAGAAATAGAATAATGAACAAAACAGGGAAACAAATCCTTCATGCAGGCCTTTATTTGGTCGTTTTCATACTGATACAGTTCTTTGTCCAGATTGTTGTCGTGGGCGGATATATGCTGTTTAAGCATTTGCCATTAGCAGATTTGCGAACGGTAATCGCTGAAAATACGGCTGTTACGATTGCTTCAACCATCATCTCCAGCCTCATTACGATAGCGTTATTCTTAGTACTTGGCTGGACTTCAAAATCGCGTGACTATCTGTCTTCACGCCCTTGGACTACGCTGATGTGGGTAGTTCTTGCGGCAATCGGCATTATCATTCCGGCTTCCGGACTTGAAGAATTGTTCAAAGTGGATATGCCCGAGCAGCTTGAAGTGCTTTTTACACGAATGATGCACGAGCCTTTAGGCTATGTGGCCATAGGAATCTTGGGACCGCTTGCTGAAGAAATCGTGTTCCGTGGTGCTATTCTGCGCACGCTTCTCAAGCTTTTCGGGAGCAAACCTTGGATTGCTATCGCGATTTCCGCAGCCGTTTTCGGACTTGTCCACGGTAATTCGGCCCAGTTTCTGCATGCATTCCTGTTGGGTTTACTGCTGGGTTGGATGTTCTACCGCACAGGAAGTATCGTGCCGGGTGTAGTGCTTCATTGGGTCAACAACACCATTGTCTATGTCATGGCCAATCTTATGCCGGGCTTTGAAAATGCAACCTTGAGTCAGCTTGCAAACGGGAAGCCTGTTGTTATTGCTCTTTACATCTTCTTCTCGCTGTGTATTCTCGTGCCCGCATTGATGCAATTGAATAAAAGGTTGGCAAGAGCGAAGATGTGAGAACAGCCTCTCCCCCAACCCCTCTCCGAAGAGAGAGGGGAGTAAAGTGCCTTGGAAATGGAGTCTTTATGCGGTACAATTGGAGGACATTTCACTCCCCTCTCTCTTCGGAGAGGGGTTGGGGGTGAGGCTTTTCCTTACTTCTTCAGTGCTCGCATGCTGTTCATTACGGCCAGCAATGCCACGCCACTATCGGCAAACACAGCCTCCCAAAGGGTTGCCATGCCAAGAATGCCGAGCACCATCACAAGCACTTTCACGCCAATGGCAAAGATAATGTTCTGCAAGACGATGCGACGCGTGCGCCTGCCGATAGCAATTGCCTCGGCCACCTTTAGCGGATCATCGGTCTGAATGACCACATCGGCAGTCTCTACTGCCATGTCTGCGCCCATCTTTCCCATGGCAAATCCGACATTACTCAATGCCAACACCGGAGCATCATTTATGCCGTCGCCAATGAAAGCGACCTCTCTTCCGTCGTGTTTCAATGCTTCGATGTGCGCAACCTTATGTTCGGGGAGCAAGTCGCCATAGCCTTTTACGTAGTCTTTTGCATCTTCAAACTGCACAACAAGGCGGTCGATAAGTGCCTGCTTGTCGCCACTGAGCACCTGCATCATCTTGATTCCCTGGGCTTTCAGACGCTTCGGCAGTGTAAAAATACCGGCTTTCGGCGTGTCTGCCAATAGGATATAGCCCTTGAACAGCTTGTCTTCGGCCACGGCAACTATAGTTTCGGCCACGCTTTCCAAGGCTTCATCATAGTTTACTCCCTCTTGTTTCAGCAGCTTCAACGTGCCCATCAGCCACGTTTTATACTTCATTCCGTAGCCGGGAACATTCTCAATCTGGTTTTTGTCCACATCAATCAGCTCCTTTCCCTGCATGGATTTCACGATAGCTTGGGCGATAGGATGACTGTTCACGGCTTCAATAGCGGCCACAAGTGCCATGTCTTCTTCAGAGAGTCCTACCGTTTTCTCCATTTGGAATGTTCCTGTTGTCAGCGTTCCTGTCTTGTCAAACACGGCCGTATCAAGCTTTGTGACGGCATCCAGACTGTTACTTCCCTTGAAAAGTATGCCTCGCCGACTCGCAGCACCAATGCCGGCAAAGTAGCTCAAAGGTACACTGATGACTAAAGCACAGGGGCAACTGATGACAAGGAATACCAAAGCGAGGTGCAACCAAACGGAGAAATAATAATTGAAAGCGGTAAACAGCGACACCATCCACGGCACTATAACCACCAAGAAGGCCAAAGCAATGACTGCAGGTGTATAGATATGCGCGAAACGATGAATGAAATTCTCGGTAGGAGCCTTGCGTTCGGTAGCTTCTTCAACCATTTTCAGCATACGACTGATGGCACTTTCATTGGCTATCCGCACCACACGGAGCCATACAACGCTGTCTGTGGCTATCATTCCCGCCATGACTTCCTGCCCCGCTTCTATCAATCGCGGCATCGATTCGCCTGTCAGTGCAGCCGTGTTAAAGGTAGCTGAAGACCCAAGAAGACGCCCGTCAAGAGGTACGCGCTCGCCTGGTTGCACTTCAATCTTTGCGCCAATCTCCACATTCTCGGGTCGTTCTTTGCGTCCATCCGGCATTCGTGCAAAGTCAGGACGAAAGGCAAGAAGACTCTTGATGTTGTCGCGTGCACGGTCAACAGCCCTGTCTTGCAGTCCTTCTCCAATGCAATAGAGCAGCATAACGGCTGTTGCTTCGGGATATTCTCCTAAGTATAGGGCGCCAACTGCAGCTACCGACATCAGCATAAACTCGCTGAAGAAATCGTGTTCATGCTTGATTGCCGTCCATGCCTTGTGCATGACGGGCAGTCCTACGGGCATGAAGGCCACAATATAGATAAAGAAGATGAGATAGGGATTAATGAACCAGAACATAGGAAGTTTGTCGAGAAGTAATCCTATGACCAAGAATACCGCCGATGCGATGATGAGTCCCCAGTTCATTCCTTCCTCTTCATGTTCGTGATGATGTGCTTCGTGTGCCATATTTCTTTTGTTTTGATTTCTGTTGGCAAAGGTAAGGAAAAGGTTTTGCAACCGAGTTGCAAAGTAGAGCAGGTTGTTTTATTTTCCTTTACAATAGTTCTCAAATAGCAGGAAAATTCAGAATAAGTTTTCCCTCAGCCCGAAATACGCAAGCTTTGAGGGTGTTTTGCAAAGTATTGATTATTAACTAATTACCTCGTTTTCTTGAAATTAATGTGCATCTTGACGTCAATGTGTGTTGTTATTTGCGTCAAATGGCGATGCAATCTGCGTCAAGTTACAGTGCAATCTGCGTCAAATGGCGTGGTGATTCAATACAAATTGCAACGCCATGTAAATGGAACCTTATTTTATATTATCCCTAATCGAGGTAATAAACAGTCGACTTAGCCTTTCTTTACTTTCCCCTTTAGCCTCTCCGATGTGGCAAATCAAAAGCTATATGAACAAAGAAAAGCGTCTCTGCATTTGGCTTTTACCATTTGCAGAGACGCTCTGTATATTTAATAATGTATGAAATAACCCTTCAGGATTTATTCAGTAACATTATTGTTTTCATCATTATCATGGTGCTCGAAGCGACGGCCACGGTGGTTTTCACGGCTTTCTCCATCACGACGCGGACGACGTTCACCACGATCAGGACGTGGACGACGCTCGCGCTCAACATAACCTTCGGGCTTTTCGAGCAGCACACGGCGTGAAAGTTTATACTTACCAGTCTTCGGATCAATCTCCATGAGCTTCACTTTCACCTTGTCTCCTTCCTTGATACCAGCCTCTTCAACGGTTTCAAGACGTTTCCAGTCGATTTCAGAGATGTGAAGCAGTCCGTCTCTTCCAGGCAGAATTTCCACGAAACAGCCATAAGGCATGATGCTGCGAACAACACCTTCATAAACTTCGCCTACCTCTGGAACAGCTACAATGGCTTTAATCTTGCCCATGGCAGCATTGATGCTGTCTTTATTTGGTGCTGAAACAGTAACATGTCCCTTACCATCGGTCTCATCAATTGTAATCGTTGCACCTGTTTCTTCCTGCATCTGCTGGATAATCTTACCACCAGGACCAATGATTGCACCGATGAATTCCTTAGGAATATCAAAAGCTTCAATACGTGGAACCTGTGGTTTGAGTTCGGCACGAGGCTCGGATATCGTCTCAAGCATGCAGTTCAGAATATGCTCACGGCCTGCTTTTGCCTGCATCAATGCCTGCTCAAGGATTTCGAATGAAAGGCCGTCGCACTTGATATCCATCTGAGTTGCGGTCAAACCATCACGTGTACCAGTGGTCTTGAAGTCCATATCGCCCAAGTGATCCTCATCTCCGAGGATATCGCTAAGGATAGCATACTTGTCTTCTCCTGGGTTCTTGATGAGTCCCATAGCGATACCGCTGACGGGTTTCTTCATTGGAACACCTGCGTCCATCAAGGCCAATGTGCCGGCACATACCGTTGCCATTGATGAAGAACCATTCGATTCGAGGATTTGACTGACTAAACGTACAGTGTAAGGATAGTCTTCCGGGATCTGCCCTTTAAGGCCTCGCCATGCCAAATGACCGTGACCAATCTCACGACGGCCTACACCACGCTGTGCTTTTGCTTCTCCTGTCGAGAATGGAGGGAAGTTATAATGGAGCAAGAAACGCATGTAACTCTTCTCCAAAACGTCGTCGACCATCTTCTCATCGAGCTTTGTACCGAGTGTACAAGTAGAGAGTGACATCGTCTCACCACGTTGGAATATAGCGCTTCCATGAGGCATTGGCAATGGTGAAACCTCACACCAGATAGGACGGATGTCGGTAGTTTTACGGCCATCAAGACGCTGACCTTCATCAAGAATGCAACGACGCATGGCATCACGCATTACATCTTCGTAGTAACGAGTGGCTTCTGCGTGCTTTTCCTCAAGGTCATCTTCTGACAGTTCGCTGTGAGCTGCATCGTATTTCTCAAGGAAATCCGCCAAAATCTTATCGAAAGCATCGTGGCGTGCGTGCTTTTCGAGTGCCTGCTTGTTGATATCATAAACGGACTTATAAAGCTCGTTCTTGATTTGTTCACGCAGATCTTCGTCGTTGATTTCGTGATCATATTCACGTTTTACATCGGTACCGAGTTCTTTGGAGAGTTCTTCCTGTAACTCACACATAGGCTTGATAGCCTCGGCTGCAGCTTTCAAGGCTCCGATAAGGTCTTGTTCAGAGACTTCTTTCATCTCGCCTTCGACCATCATAATATTGTCTTTAGTGGCAGCAACCATTAAGTCCATATCGGCATCTGCCATCTGCTGGAATGTCGGATCAATGACATACTCTCCATTGATGCGTGCAACGCGAACCTCAGAAATAGCATATTCGAATGGAATATCTGAACAAGCCATGGCTGCAGAGGCTGCAAAACCGGCCAAAGCATCAGGCTGGTCAACGCCATCGGCTGAAAGAAGCATCACTTGTACATACACTTCAGCGTGATAATTGGAAGGGAAGAGTGGACGAAGTGCACGGTCCACGAGGCGAGAAGTCAGGATTTCATTGTCGCTCGCCTTACCTTCACGCTTGGTGAAACCGCCTGGAAAACGACCTGCAGCACTGTACTGCTCGCGGTAATCAACCTGCAAAGGCATAAAATCTGTACCCGGAACTGCATCCTTTGCTGCACAAACAGTTGCCAAGAGTACTGTGTTGCCCATGCGAAGAACCGCAGCGCCATCAGCTTGTTTTGCAACTTTTCCGGTCTCAATTGTGATGGTTCTCCCATCAGGCAATTGAACTGTTTTTGTAATAACGTTCATCTAAAATTTAATAACTTATTGTTTTGTCAAACATCTAAAATCTCCGCAAAGTTACCTATTATATGTGAAACGAAAGAATACAACTTGAAGTTTTTCAGCATTTTTAAATATAAAAAAGGACAGTGGCAAACTCTTACGAGTCTTGCTGCTGTCCTAAACCAAGCTAATCTGAAAATTTTGTCTCTCTAATCTTTTTGTAACCTGAAATCTATTTACCCTCTAAAAAGCTTTACCTATTGAGAAAAAGTATAACTATCTTCGTTTTTCTGTTTGCAAAGATATAGCTTTTTATTGTATCGTTCAAGAGGAATTTTCCTATTTCTAAAGGGGAATTTCCCTATCAATGTTATGAAGTCTATGTGGTATATGAAGCTTGTTATAGGCTTATATCACTGATGACCAATGATATATAGCAAATTCTTATTGCATTGTTTGTAGGGAGGAGATTCTCGAATGGAATGATTTTTCTTCGTATTTTCTATACAATAAAAGCATGAAAATGTGTATTTTTGCCGAAGATATGTTGCAATCGATTTTCTATATTGCCATTGGAGGTGCCTTGGGATCAATTTCTCGATGGCTTCTTCCAAAGCTTTTGCAGGGCACTTTCCTTGCCGTTTTCCCGATGGGTACAATGACTGTAAACCTCTTGGGCTGTTTGCTTATAGGAGTTTTCTATGGCATTGCCGACCGAGGTACAGGCATGTCAGAGACTTGGAAACTCTTTCTGACAGTGGGATTCTGTGGCGGTTTCACTACCTTTTCTACGTTTTGCAACGAAATTTTGACCCTTCTTCGCACCCAACAGCTATGGCAAGCCGCCGCATATTCAGGCGGAAGTGTCGTCCTTGGTATTATAGCCGTGTATGTAGGAATGTTACTTGCCCGCATGATATAAAAAAACTTCACGATTTATTACCTTTTTATCTGTTTGCTTTTTTACTTTTCTAAATTTTATGTACTTTTGCAATCAGAACTTGAAAAAACAAGAATAATGAAGATAAAAAGCCTTTTTTCTGTCGCAACTATCATGCTTACAGCATTGAGTCTGGCTTCTTGTAACAACAGGAAGTTCCATGTTGACGGTGAGATTACCAATGCCAAAGATTCCACGCTCTATTTTGAAAACATGAGTCTCAACGGTCCTGTAGTCGTAGATTCTGTGAAATTAGGCGAGGACGGAAGCTTTTCTTTCAGCGAGAAGGCCCCCGAAGCGCCCGATTTCTACCGTCTGCGTATTGCCGGACAGATTATCAACGTGAGCATCGACTCCACGGAAACAGTCAATATCAAGGCTGCTTATCCGCGCATGGCATCGAAATATGAGGTTACAGGAAGTGTGAACTGCTGCAAGATTAAGACGCTTGCACTCATGCAGCAAGGCCTTCAGAAGCAGATTGATGACATTATCAAGAGCCCTACTTTGGGTGTAGAAGCTGTAGAAGCCAATATTGCCCAGACCCTTGAAACCTACAAGAATAAGGTGAAACTTAACTACATCTTCAAGGAGCCAATGAAGGCTTATGCCTATTTTGCACTGTTCCAAACCGTTATTATCGGTAATCAACAAACATTGATTTTCAACCCACGAAATAATCGGGAAGACAACAAAGTATATGCTGCTGTGGCAACAAGTTGGGACACTTATTACCCGAAAGCAGAGCGTGGACTCAATCTTCACAACATTGCCCTACAGGGTATGAAGGATGCGCGCATCCTTCAGGCAGAGCAACAGCAGGCCCAGATTGACGCCAGCAAAGTGAAAGTGAGCGGCATCATCGACATTGCTTTGCGTGATAACAGGGGCAACTTGCGTCGCCTGTCTGACCTTACCGGTAAGGTAGTTATGCTCGACTTCCATGTCTTTGCCGGTGAAAACAGCACCAAGCGTATCATGATGTTGCGCGACCTCTATAACAAATATCATGCTCAAGGCTTTGAAATCTATCAGGTTTCCATTGATCCCGACGAGCATTTCTGGAAGACCCAAACGGCTGCCCTGCCCTGGATCAGCGTGCATGATGACGCCGGAACCGACTCACAGGTGCTTTCCCAGTATAACGTTCAGCGCATTCCTACCTTCTTTCTTATAGGCAAAGACAACAGTGTGAAGATGCGCGATGTACAGGTGAAAGATATTGATGCAGCTATAAAGAGCCTGCTTTAACCTCACGACCATTTATTATCGCATAAAAGAAACAGCTGCAAATGGACTGCGTCCGTTTGCAGTTACCATAAAAGTTTGCACTTGACAAAGGGGTGCCTTTAATTGACAGAAAGGCATATCTGACGGTCATCATCTGATACAAGCACGCTTCTCCCCACTTTTAGAGAGGGAGTAAGCTACCCCATCTTCTTTCGATAACACCTGTGTCTCCGATGCTGTTGTGAGTCAAAATACTGCCATTCGTTGCGCACCGCCGTATTACTTTCCATCTGTGGCATGGCTTCTGCCCACTTAAAACCATAGGCGCGATAATGGTTGATGAGGTCATTGAAGATGAGTGCATTGGCCCCTTTACGTCGATATTCAGGCAGAACGCCGATAAGAAGCAGGTCGACAGTGTCGGTCTTATGCCATTTCAAAACACGCAACAAGGGCCACCACCCTAATGGAAACAGCCGTCCATCACGCGTTTTCCGCAATGCCTTGGAGAATGAAGGAAAGGATATTCCAAAGCCAATCATTTCGTTGTTACGGTTTCCATCGACTACAGCTGTGACGAGATTTAAGTCAGCCTTCCGTATATAATCATTCACCAAGGCATCTATCTGCCTGTCGGAGAGTTCCGAAAAACCATAAAGATCCTTATAAGTGGCATTGAGAATATCAAACACCTTGCGTCCCATGCCCTTGTTAATCAATTCGTCTTGCGTGAATTTATGCACGTGAAGATTATACCGTGACACTATCATTTCGGCCAATTTCCCTACCTTTGGCGGTGCCACTTCAGGTATTCTGATGCGGTATTCCAAATAATCATTATCCTTTCGAAAGCCTTCAAGCCGTTCGATATGCCGCTGATAATAAGGATAGTTGTAGTTGATATACATCGTTGAAAGGCTGTCAAAGCCCTCAATGAGCAGGCCTTCGCGGTCCATATCCGTGAAACCGAGTGGTCCCGCAATCTCTGTCATGCCGCGTTTTCGGCCCCATTCCTCCGCAGTTTGCAGCAAAGCAGCCGACACTTCCTCATCATCAATGAAGTCAAACCAGTCAAAACGCACCACCTTGCAGTTCCATTTCTCATTGGCTCTATGGTTGATAATGGCAGCGATACGCCCCACTATCTGTCCGTTTCTCCATGCCATGAAGTAGCAAGCTTCGCAACATTCAAACGAGGGATTACGGTCTTTGCGCAGCGTATTCATCTCATCGCTGAACAAAAACGGCACAGCCTGCTCGCAATCACGATACAAATCATAGTAGAACTGAACAAACTTTTTCAAATCGCTCAAGTTTTCAACCACCTTTATCTCTATCGTTGTGTTCATCATCACATTTAAGTTTTGGCCTACAAAAATACCAATTATTTCTGAATTAATATTTATCTTTGCACGAATAATATATCATCATGACCAATGAGACAATAGAAATGAACGCAACAGCAGACAATAACATCAAGACAGGACTCGTGCTTGAAGGTGGTGCCCTGCGCGGACTTTACACCATGGGGATCGTAGATGTGCTCATCGAAAACGGCATCCACTTCGATGGTCTGATTGGAGTTTCGGCCGGAGCTGCCTTCGGTTGCAACTATCTCAGCCGTCAACCGGGGCGTGCCCTGCGCTATAATCAACGCTTTTCTCACGATTGGCGCTATTGCAGTCTGCGCTCATGGCTCTGCACGGGCGACCTTTTCGGAGCCGAATTTGCCTATCACCGCTTACCTAAAGAACTCGACCCGTTTGATTTCCAAACGTTCAAAACGAGTAAAACTGACTTTTATATCGTTTGCACGGATGTTGAAACAGGCCAACCTGTCTATCGTCTGGCCCATCAAGATATGCCAGTAGACGCTCTGTGTGAATGGATACGCGCTTCTGCCTCCATGCCTTTGGTGTCGCGTGTGGTTGAGATTGAAGGCCGAAAACTGCTCGACGGCGGTGTTTCCGACTCCATTCCGCTCCGCTATTTCCAGCAACAGGGCTATCAACGCAACCTCGTTATCCTCACCCAACCCCGCGATTATGTCAAGCAGCCCACAGCCTTCATGCCGCTGATGCGCCTTTCTCTGCGCCATTATCCCAACATGATAGCTACCTTGGCCAACCGACATGTGATGTATAACGCGCAACTCCGCTATGTAGAAGCACAGGAAAAACTCGGTCATACGCTTGTTCTTGCCCCCGAAGAAAAGCTTCCCATCAGCCACACTTCGCACAATCCAAAGCAGATGCAGCAGGTTTACGCGATAGGAAGAAAGCAGGGTTTAGAGCATTTGGAACGCATAAAGGCTTTCGTCAAAGGCTGAATCAGAGGTCTTACTGCTTTTCCAACCGTCCCTTTTCCCCCTTTTTACCGATGTCGGCAGAGGCAGAAAGCAAGTTCTCGCCGCTGCACATAGTCTGCCGTTTGTAACCTCTTACATTTCCTGCTCCGTTTCCCGATTTCGTCACTTCAAAGAAGTTTTCTGCAAAAAACACCTCTTTGAACTGCATTTTTAACTTTTCTGAATTTACTTAACAAAAGCCTTCGCATAACTCGCGTATTTGAAACACCAAACCACTTTGTTCGAAATACGCGCAGTTTTCAACGACTTTATAAATCATTAATTATCAAATAGTTATACAAAAAGCAAGAAAACAGACCGCAAAATAACGTACAACGGGAATGCCACTTGCGTCAAATCACGATGTCATTTGCATCAAATCACACCGCAAAGTGATGCAGATGCCAATGCTTTCTGGTGCAAATGGCATGTTGTTTTGACGCAAAAGGGGAAACAATATGCCAAAAACGCCGATTTCATCGCTGTCAAATTGTGAAACAAAGTCGGTTTTGAGGCTTGATTTTTTCTATTTGGTCAGTTTTCAACAACTGTTTTTTCAGCCAATAATCTTGACATTTTCACTTTACAACCAACTTCCTAATAAACTACATTTCCATGTCAAGAACACACGCATGAAGCCATTCCTTGGGGAGAAGAAAAACTGAAATAAAGCACAAAGAAAACCGAAAATGGGCGGAAACATCGGGTTTTGAAAAAAGGAAACAAGACTGAGAATGCGGTGTAATAAAACTCGAAAATCTAATCAGAACGCCCCAGATTTCCACTCAAATTATGCCGTGGAATAGAGAATTTTATAGTATATTTGCAAGTAACCAAACCAGTATTCGGGAAGATATGAGCAGGAAGAATTTCATCAAATGTATTACAGACCTGTTCAATTTTATAAAAGAGAATCGGTCAAAACTCGTAAAGGAGAAGTTGTTGTCGGTCACAAAAGCTCACGAATTCGGCGAATTTGTCGTGAATTATTGTACGGCCGATGCTGCTGCCGATGCCCTGCGACTCCGCTTATACCTTGAAGATATCTGGCAATGTATTACTTCCATGAGCCGAAAACTCGACAAACGGCTGACTGAAATGCCCGAACTGCGAACCGACAAAACGGTGAGACAGTTTGAGAAACGATGTCATGAGGTGGAAATTCAGACCAAGAAAAACATTAAAGGTGGGCTGAAAAAAGCCATAGAAGCCTATCCCTTAAAAGATTTTTTCAGGTTAGTGACTGAACAGGCAAGCGGTAAGCACGTAACGGCCGAAGACATTGTGTCGGCACTTTCGATGTTTCCTGAAACGGAAAACAACAAGAAACAGGAAACAACATCAGCCAAAGAACAGCCTTTCCATGGTCAGACGGCTTTCCATGATGAAGCCTGTCACCCCGTATTGGGCAAGCCCTTGAACTACATAACGCCACAGAGCATAGGCGAAGATGAAGATGATTTATGGCTTGGAAATGGGGAGTGGCAAGATGAAGAAGACGATTTCGAGGGAAAACTCTGCGAGCGACTCAATCTCGATGACTACGACTGGCAGAGCTTTGACGGCTGGGTGGCACATCCCATTGCTATCTATAAGCCGGCAATTGGTGTATGGAAATACCGCCTCCGCATATCCCTCGATGGTATTAAACCCGCTATATGGCGCGAAATTGAAGTGCCGTCGACAATCACTTTGCCCTCTTTGGCCGCCGCAATCCTGCTTTCCATGGGTTGGACTGAAGAGCATCTACATCAGTTTATCGTGCGCCAAGGCCGGCAATCCACCTTCTATGTTTCCTCCATGCAAGAGATTTTAGACGGCACAATGCCTCTGGATAATAAGGACGGACGCCGTTATTGCATTGGAGATCTGCTGAAACGGAAGGGCGACAAAGTCACTTTCGAATATGATTATGGCGACTGTTGGCTCCACACGGTAGCGCTTGTAGACCACGACGGATATGGAGATGAGAAGAAAGAAGTGAGACTTCTTGCGGGCGAACGGGCCTGTCCACCCAACGACTGCGGTGGAGTTTCGGGTTATCAGCGCCTTTGTATGCTGATGGAAAAACCAGCTTCGGCCGAAGCTTTGGAAGAAATGGAATGGCTTGGCTACCGCTTTGACCCCGAATTATTCCCGCTCAAGAAAGCTCAGAGGATAGTAAAGAAGTGCAACCGATAGGCACTTCAGCTTATATTCTCCACACAACAGCCTCCTGACTGCGGTAGAATTCGCGCTGAGAAGCCTCGCTTACCGGAGGTGTTTCGGCCAGAGTTGCCTCTAAGTTCTGCATTTCCCACGTAATCGTATAGCCCGCTTTTCGGCGTGCTTCCAAGCATTTGTCAAGTTCATAGCGTGCCCGCGACTTGTCGACATCATACAATAAGCCGGCTAAAACGAAGCGCATATGCTGGTTGAAACGCTCGTCGCGCTGTGTTGAAATGGCTTTACAGAGCAGGGCTATCCGCTGTTGTGGGTCGTCAACAAGCCTCGAAAACTCATGAAAGAGATAAGACTGCCGCTTATGATTTTGTATCAATCGGCGGTAAATATGAATGGCCTTGTCTTTCTTTCCCATGATTTTATAAATTAAAGCCTTATGGCGTTGGAAGTTCATGTTATAGGGACTATGCTTCAAAGCCTCGCTCAATATCGGCACAGCCCTTAGTGCCATGTCGACCGTTGGCTTTGCTTCGACCTCCTTAAACACTTTACCGACGATGCGGATTGCCGTCGATGGCACGAGATGTCCATTCGTCTGGCCCATCATCCAATCCTCTTCAGAGAGCCGTTCGATGCCCCAGGCAGTAATAAAGTCAAGCATTGAGAACGCAGGATGGTGGTCGAAGACGAGTATTGCAGCACGCATCATGGCCGTTTGTCCCTTATAATCGCGGTCGTCCATGGTGGGGTAGAGGCGCAAAAGACTTTGAAATATCTTGTAAGCCTCCTCTAACCGTCGCTGCTGATAACGCAAACGCATCATGTCAACGCCTATCCAAAACATGGCAATCGTGGTGTAATGTCCCTTATGTTGTGCGTAGAGAGGTCGGATTGCAGCATAAGCTTCTTCTATTCTCCCCTGCTTTCGCAGTTCAAAAACAGTCTTCACATCCATGGCTTTGTAGGTTATTGGTTACTGCAAATATAAGGATTATCGGGGAATTTATCAAGAAAGACAGAGGAATAAAAGTAAAATAAGAAGTTGTTTCTTTGCATGATGTTGAATCATAAAGCAAAGAAAACCGCCCATAGGCAGTCATGTTATTTGAGATAAAACTGCTTTCGGGAGGCTATAATGTCTTCCATGTTGTCTGATGCCCACGTGAGAAGATTGTCAATAAGTGGCAGAAGCGACAGGCCTTTCGCAGTCAATGAATACTCCACACGAGGCGGAACTTCGGGAAAGACCTCACGTTTTATCAATCCATCTGCCTCAAGTGTCTTGAGCGTTGCTGTCAAAATCTTCTGCGAAATATCGGGAATATTGCGCTGCAATTCCTTAAATCTAATTGTAGGATGACTTTCCAAGGTGAACAATATCAGCATAGACCACTTGTCTCCCACACGTGAAAGCACGTTGCGTACAGGGCAATTAGGATAAAGTGCATTGCGAATTTCATCGTTTTTCATATTCTTCCATATTCTATTTCTATGCACAAAGTTAAACTCCGTGGGATAGAATGCGAAAGTTTTATGGTTAAACAATGTAAAAACCTCTATCTCGTTGTGCCCTCACTACCCATTACTTACCTCTAAGTAACTATCTCACATTCTTGTACCTACTTGTGTAATCCACTGATTACAAATACCTTTGCAACAGAAACAACTGACATATCAAACCATAAATTAAAAGAACAAGATTATGAAAACAATTGAAACAGTTAAGAATGGAAAGAACTTTACAGTAGTAAATGTAGGCAAACTAAGTGACATCAAGGACTATGTATTGCCACTTGGTAACATTGAAATTCCTGGTAAGGTGTTTGCAGGCCAGGCCTTACATGCCACAGGAAGTGAACTCTCCTTTCAGAGTTTTGCACCTGGACAGGATAGCGGCTTCCTGCATACTCACAAGAATCACGAAGAACTCTACTTCATTCTTAGAGGTAAGGGCCTTTATCAGGTAGACGGAGAAGAGGTTTCTGTGACCGAAGGAAGCATTATCCGAGTGGCTCCCGAGGGTCGACGTGCACTCAAAAACACCGGAGACAGCGAGCTGTTAATGCTCTGTGTGCAGTACAAGGGCAACACTTTCACTGCAGAAGATGCAACAGACGGCAATATTTTGAATGATGAATTGAAATGGTAGTCGACACGCTTTTTCCCACTTGTCCGGTTCGCAATGTCCTCGCAAGGCTTTGCGAACCCGACGCATTATGGGTCATTCAGCTGCTGGGCGAAAGGCAAATGATGACACAAGATGAGCTCTGTCAAGAGATGAAAGGGCTGAACCAAAATCAAATTTTGGCTGCAGTTACCCTCCTGATAGAGGATAATATCATGATACTCAACGGGAAAAACTATCGTCTTTCGCCTTTAGGAAAGTCGCTGTTGCCTGCTGTAAAGGAACTGATAGACTGGTGTATACAACATGAAACATGCTTTCAGCCACAATAATCAAGTTGTTGTCTTCCTTGCTTTCACGAACTTTTCAACTCCTTTTCGTATGGAGTCAAGACCAAATTCGGCAGGATTGATTTGCTCAAATGGCAGCCAAAAGGCTTCAGCTGCATCGTCCAAAGCCTTCACATGACGCTCATCGGCCACCTCACAAGCAAAGAAAAGGTCGAGCGTGGGCAAGGTTACACCACTGAATTCATACTGATTGGGGAAACTGAATAAATAGCGAAGTGCCGTAACTTCAAGGCCTGTTTCCTCCTTTACCTCACGGATAACCCCCTCTTCTGCCGTTTCATTCATATCAGCAAAGCCTCCGGGAAGGTCGAGAGTGCCTTTTGCGGGAGCGTTTTTCCGCCTCACAACGAGCAGTTCTTGTTGCTGATTGAAGATCAATGCCACGTTAGCACTGCTGGGGTTCATAAAATATTCAAAGCCACAATCCCTGCAACGGCGACTCTTTTCGCTGTCAAGAACGAAATGAGAAGAACCGCAAAGCGGACAGACTGCCATTCTTTCTAAAAGCATCATCGGTTTTCTTATTCATTGATTATTGCTGCAATATTACGATTTTTTCATTATCTTTGCAACTATAAAAGGCTAAAACAACAAAAAAGAAAAACGAAAAGATATGAGAACAAAACACTTGATGCTGGCCGTTATGGTGTTTTTCAGCATTGGAAATGCCGTGGCACAAGAGCCCACGGAAGTCAATCTGTGGCAAGGGAATGCCCCTTTCAGCAATGGAAATGCCACTGATACGGCGAAAGTCTACGTCTATCTGCCCGATGCCAAGACTGCAACGGGTCGGGCTATCGTTATCTGTCCCGGCGGAGGATACGCTCAATTGGCCATGAACCACGAGGGAAAAGACTGGGCAGGTTTCTTCAATAACATGGGAATTGCAGCTATTGTGCTGAAATACCGCATGCCCAACGGCAACCGTGAAGTGCCTATAAGCGATGCCGAAGCTGCCATGCGGCTCGTCCGTGCCAATGCTTCTTCATGGCATATCAACCGCAATGATGTCGGCATCATGGGGTCTTCGGCCGGCGGCCACTTGGCTTCTGTGATTGCAACACACAGCACCGGCGATGCAAAACCCAACTTCCAAATTCTCTTTTACCCTGTCATCACGATGCTTAACGGCTATGCTCACCAGCACAGTCATGATAACTTCTTGGGCAAAGATGCTACGAAAAAGGATGAAAAAGAATACAGCAGCGACATGCAGGTGACACGGGTAACACCCCGCGCATGGATTGCCTTAAGTGATGACGACAAGGCTGTCATGCCGTCAAATGGCGTCAACTATTACTTGGAACTCTACAGGCACGACGTTCCTGCATCGCTGCATGTCTATCCAAGTGGCGGACATGGCTGGGGCATCCGACCCAACTTCAAGTTTCACGCCACGATGCTTCAGGAACTGAAAGACTGGTTGTTGCAGAAATAATGCCTCAACCTGCATGCTGTTTTGACAATTCTGTCGACATGATATGACAAAGGGGAACACATCATGATGTATTCCCCTTTATTCGTTGTCAATGGAAATAAGCCCCGAATTCATACGAGTAGCAATCCATTGTACATCAAGGAGTTAGTTGCTCTTGGTCAAACGCCCTTGAATATCCACATGAACAAGCGTTGTAACTTGCGTCATATGAGCGTGCAATTTGACCCATTTCATCGTGTAATATGCGTCATATGAGCGCGTAAAATGACCCATATTGCAACACCCCTGAACAGTCGTTGGAATTTGACATGATTTACATGACCTGTCGGGAGCACTTATCATGCCGCTGATGGATATTGTAAACGGGTGCTCCTGCTTACCTTTTCCATTCCCAAGAACAGGCTGTGCATCATAGCACTAAGCCCGTTTATATCTTCTTCAAGATGCGTTGTGCACAGTCGGCCAGCACAACTACTGCCCCCGCAAGAATTGCCGTATCCTTGATCACCAATCTTCCTGCACCCGATAATAAAGGAAATCCATGCTCACCACTGCCTAAATCGGGCACCCAACACTCGGGGGTTGTGACGAGAAACGAAAGCGTTCCAAAGGTCATTAATATGACGAGACCTGTTCCAACAAAGCCAATTTTCGGGAACCAAATGCCTAAGAGCGTCAAGATTCCAAAGGACATGATCAGCAATCCCAAACCATGTGAGAAGCCATATGTGTTGTTCTCCTGGTGCCATTCATGCTTCACCTTGTCGAATTCGCCTTCTTTCAACTTGTAATCTTTATATTCAGGTGCTTCCTTTTCATAGAAGAAGCTCATGAACGGACTGTTAGCTACGAACGGAACGATGCCTTCGGCTTCATAATTCCAGAACTTTAACCCACCAATCCATATGAAAATAATAAAGATTGCGACACGAATTAAATGAACTCCAAAGCCTTTCAATGAGGCCGAAATATTGAGTACGGCCTGCATCAACGTTGTTATTCTTCCCATTTTCAATAAAGTTTATTTCGTTAATAATCCTATTTTAAATTGCTATATCACAATGATGACATCCGAAATAGCGTTGCAAATATAGCGAATACAATTGGAAATCATATGAAAAAACATCGTAAAAGATAAGAAAATACCATAACCATGGTACGCTTTCTGATGCTTCTCATGTATCAGATAGATACAAACCATTTCTTAAAAAAACAGAAAAAACACCATATAATAAGGTGTAACGTGAAAGTTTTCATTATTTTTGCGCCCTTGAATAAATGTTCATAAAGGAGTATGCAAGAGAATTTAGTTATCGTAGAAAGCCCGGCAAAGGCCAAAACTATTGAGAAGTTTCTGGGCGAGGACTACAAAGTGATGTCATCATACGGACACATTCGTGACCTGAAGAAAAAGGAACTGAGTATTGATCCAAAGACTTTGGAACCGGATTATGAGATTCCTGACGAGAAGAAAAAACTGGTTTCAGAACTCAAGACGAATGCCAAGAAAGCGAAAAAGATATGGTTGGCTTCCGATGAAGACCGCGAGGGAGAAGCTATTTCATGGCACCTTTGCGAGGTGTTGGGGCTTGATGAGGCAAAGACAAACCGCATTGTGTTCCATGAAATCACGAAATCTGCCATTCTTGATGCTATCAAATCACCCCGCCATTTGAATATGAATTTGGTGAATGCTCAGCAGGCACGACGCGTTCTCGACCGTTTAGTTGGCTTTAAACTTTCCCCTGTTTTATGGCGTAAAGTGAAGCCCGCGTTGAGCGCAGGTCGCGTACAAAGCGTGGCTGTCAGACTCATTGTTGAACGCGAACGCGAGATACAAGCTTTCCGGAGCGAACCTTATTACCGCGTCAATGCACTGTTCGGTATCACCAATGCTGACGGAAGTCAGAGCGAAGTAAAGGCCGAATTGGACACTCGTTTCAAGACTCATGGAGAGGCTGTTGCCTTTCTTGAGCAGTGCAAGGATGCCAAATTCGCCGTAAGCAACATTACAAAGAAGCCGCTTCGCCGCACACCTGCGCCTCCTTTTACCACCTCTACACTGCAGCAAGAGGCTGCAAGGAAGTTGGGGTTCACCGTCAGTCAGACGATGATGGTGGCGCAACGCCTTTATGAAAGCGGCCGTATCACCTACATGCGAACCGACTCTGTGAACCTTTCTTCATTGGCAATTAACACCAGCAAGGATGAGATTATCAAGCTTTGGGGCAAGGAATACAGCAAAACCCGCAACTATCACACGCATGCAAAGGGTGCACAGGAAGCGCATGAAGCTATCCGTCCGACCTTTATGAGCCAGACAGAGATTGACGGGACGGCACAGGAGAAGCGCCTTTATGAACTGATATGGAAGCGAACAGCAGCCAGTCAGATGGCTGATGCGCTGATTGACAAGACCACGGTAACCATAGATATCGCCGGCAGTCAGGCCAAGTTCATTGCCAACGGTGAAGTAGTTACCTTCGATGGCTTCCTGAAAGTGTACCGCGAATCAACCGATGAAGACGACAACAACCAGGAAGAAGCTACGCACATGCTGCCGGTAATGCAGGTGGGTAATGTGCTTGAACGCCGCGAAATCACTTCCACGGAACGCTTCAGCATGGGTCCAATCCGCTACACGGAAGCCAGTTTGGTGCATAAACTCGAAGAATTGGGTATCGGACGTCCGTCAACCTATGCCCCAACCATATCGACGATACAGCAACGTGAGTATGTTCAGAAGGGCGATAAGAAAGGAGAAGAGCGCACATATACTGTCGATACGCTGAAAGGAACGAAAGTAACGAGCCGCGAACGCAAGGAGATGGTGGGCAGTGAAAAGGGAAAACTGCTGCCAACGGATATCGGAATAGTCGTCAATGACTTTCTGATGGCCAACTTCCCTGATATCATGGACTACAACTTTACAGCCAAAGTAGAGCAGCAGTTCGACCGGATTGCAGAAGGAAAAGAGGAGTGGAACACGATGATGAAAGTCTTCGACAAGAGCTTTGAACCTACGGTTGACAAGGTGATGAACGCTCGTTCGGAGCACAAAGCAGGCGAACGACAACTCGGAAAAGAGCCCGAAACAGGCAAACCTGTGTTTGTTAAGATTGGAAGATTTGGCCCGGTAGTTCAGATTGGGTCTGCAGATGACACGGAAAAACCACGCTTTTCACAGCTCCCGAGCGACAAAAGCATCGAGACAATAACGCTCGAAGAGGCCTTGGAACTATTCAAACTGCCGCGCACTATCGGCGAATTTGAAGGCAGCGACGTAGTAATCGGTGCCGGACGCTTTGGTCCTTACGTGATGCATAACAAGAAATATGTGTCTCTTCCCAAGGGAACTGACCCCATGAAAGTAACACTTGAAGAGGCCATTCAACTCATTGGAGAGAAGCGCGAACAGGAACAGAAGCGACATATCAAGACTTTCGACGAGGACGCTAAACTCGAAGTGCTCAACGGTCGCTATGGCCCTTACATCGCATATGACGGTAAGAACTACCGCATGCCAAAGGCTTTACACGAGAAAGCAGCCGAACTGAGCTACGCAGAATGTATGGAAATCGTGAACAATGCACCCGAACCGAAAGGTAGGAAAAGGAAGTAAATGAGGCGAATCATACTCATCGGATACATGGGTGCCGGCAAAACAACTGTCGGGAAAGCCCTCGCCAAAGAACTGCACATGTCTTTCTATGACCTTGATTGGTACATAGAAAGCCGCATGCACAAGACAGTGAAGGCGATTTTCGATGAACGTGGTGAAGCAGGTTTTCGCAAAATAGAGCATAACATGCTGCATGAGGTGGCCGAATTTGAAGACATTATCATCAGCTGTGGCGGTGGAACGCCATGCTTCTTCGACAATATCGACTACATGAACAGGCAGGGAGAGACGGTCTATCTGAAAGCAACGCCCGAGGTTCTCTACGGACATTTGAAGATGGGAAAAACCATACGACCTCTCCTCTTGAATAAAACAGCCGATGAAGTACAGGTCTTTATACGTGAACAATTAGCACAACGTGAGCCTTATTACAGCAAGGCAAAGCACGTGCTCGACGTCAACCTGCTGGATGATTACGAGAAGATTAAAATATCAGTTGAACAATTAAGAAACATGCTGTGCCTTTAACAGTACAGCGAAAAGATACAGACGACTCTTAAAATTACGTTTTTTTGACAGAGAATGAAAAAGTGGACGATTGACGATTCAAAGGAACTCTACAACATTAATGGTTGGGGAACCTCTTATTTTGGCATCAATGAGAATGGTGATGTCTATGTAACGCCTTGTAAAGACAACACTCAAATCGACCTGCGCGACGTCATGGACGAGCTTGCCTTGCGTGATGTTACGGCACCGGTACTGCTCCGTTTCCCTGATATTCTCGACAACCGGATAGAGAAAACGTTTAGTTGTTTCCAAAAAGCAAAGGCAGAATACAACTTCAAAGCCGAGAACTTTATCATCTATCCCATTAAGGTGAACCAGATGCAACCCGTGGTTGAGGAGATTATCTCCCACGGACAGAAATTCAATCTTGGTCTTGAAGCCGGTTCAAAGCCCGAACTTCACGCTGTCATTGCCGTGCAGTGCAAAAGCGATTCGCTCATTATCTGCAACGGATATAAGGACGAAAGCTACATTGAACTGGCGTTGTTGGCCCAGAAAATGGGTAAACGCATCTTCATTGTTGTTGAGAAACTCAATGAATTAGACATCATTGCACGCGCTGCCAAGAAGCTGAATGTGAAGCCTAACCTTGGCATTCGCATCAAATTGGCATCTTCGGGATCAGGCAAGTGGGCTGAAAGTGGGGGCGATGCCTCTAAGTTTGGCCTCACCAGTGCAGAGTTGTTGCAGGCTTTAGAGAAACTCGATGCCATGGGAATGCACGATTGTCTGCGGCTCATCCACTTCCATATCGGCAGTCAAATCACGAAAATCCGCCGCATTCAGACCGCACTCCGCGAGGCCGCACAGTTCTATGTGAACCTCCACAAAATGGGATATAACATTGATTTTGTTGATTGTGGCGGTGGACTTGGCGTCGACTACGACGGTACACGCTCATCAAGCAGCGAGAGTTCTGTCAACTATTCCATCCAGGAATACGTCAATGACTGCGTTTATACGTTTGTAGATGCAGCTGATAAGAACGACATCCAGCATCCGAATATCATTACCGAAAGCGGGCGAAGTCTGGCAGCTCACCACTCCGTTTTGGTCATTGATGTGCTCGAAGCAGCCAGTCTTCCTGAAATGAATGAAGCATTTGAGCCCAAAGAAAGCGATCACCAACTCGTCAAAGACCTTTATGAGATTTGGGATAACCTTGACTCTCGTTCGATGTTAGAGGACTGGCACGATGCCGAACAGATACGCGAAGAGGCACTTGAGCTATTCTCTCACGGGATCGTTGACTTGAAGACGCGGGCTGAAATCGAGGCAATGTACTGGAGTGTATGCCATGAAATCAACACGTTGGTAAAGACAATGAAACACATTCCGGAGGAACTCAGAAGCTTAGATAAGCTACTTGCCGACAAATATTTCTGCAACTTCTCTCTCTTCCAAAGTCTTCCTGACAGCTGGGCCATCGATCAGTTGTTCCCGATTATGCCTATACAGCGACTCACAGAACGACCAACACGCAATGCTACTCTACAGGACATCACCTGCGACAGCGACGGGAAAATCGCCAATTTCGTTACAGATGGCCACGTGGGGCATGTGCTCCCACTCCACCCTTTGAAGAAGAATGAACCCTATTATCTTGGTGTTTTCCTCATAGGAGCTTATCAGGAGATCCTCGGCGACATGCATAATCTCTTCGGAGATACCAATGCTGCCCACGTATCTGTCAGGGATGGAAAGTATCATATCGACCAAATCTTTGACGGAGAAACCGTAGAAGAGGTGCTCGACTACGTGCAATACAACCCTAAAAAGCTTGTACGTCAGCTCGAACAATGGGTTACCAAGAGCGTAAAACTCGGTAAAATATCGCTTGAAGAAGGCAAGGAATTCCTCAACAACTACCGTTCCGGACTCTATGGATATACCTATCTTGAATAGTTTATAAGCCCAGTTACACCGAATAGTCCCTATACATATTTCTTAATGAAGGTTAAAACTAACAGTGTTCTGTAACAAATCAACTTCCAATTCGTCAACAATATAGAGCGCAGATGAAGAATATCAGCTTTCGAAACGATGTATTGCCGCTGAAGAATAAACTCTACCGGCTTGCGCTACGCATTACAATTGACAGCGCAGAAGCCGAAGACATCGTGCAGGAAACACTGATAAAAGTCTGGAATAAACGTGAAGTTTGGAACGAAATAGAGTCCATCGAGGCTTTCAGTCTCACCATTTGCCGCAATTTAGCACTTGATGCTGTCAAGAAACTCGGCAATAACAACGACTCTCTCGACAACAAAACAGCACCAGACTGCGCCTATAATCCCTACGAGGAGATTATCCATCGCGACCGTATCAAGGTGGTAAAGCAAATCGTAGACAGTCTTCCGGAGAAACAACGAAGCTGCATGCAGCTCAGAGATTTCGAAGGAAAGAGCTACAAAGACATCGCTGACGTGCTCGGGATAACCGAAGAACAGGTGAAAATCAATATCTACAGAGCACGTCAGACCGTCAAACAAAGGTTCCAAGAAATAGAAGATTATGGATTATAAATACATCACACAGCTACTTGAGCGCTATTGGGAAGGCACGACTTCTCTTGAAGAAGAGCAAATTCTCAAAGCCTTTTTCAGCCAAAAGGACATACCGGCTGAACTGCTCAGATACAAGCCTCTGTTCGACTATCAGACAGCCGAGCCAAGGCAAGACGTGCTGGGTGATGACTTCGACGAGCGCATTTTGTCTCTCATCAATGAACCTACGCCGGTCAAAGCCCATATCATCACGCTGCAACAAAAGCTCAAACCACTGTTCAAGGCAGCTGCTATCGTGGCTATTATGCTCACATTGGGCAATGCGGCGCAGGTTTCCATGACAGACAATTCGGCCTCAACGGTGCCGAGCAGCAACATGAATGCCGTCACACATAAGGGCAAGTCGGTAGCCTTAAGCGACTCCGCCGTTATCGATACCATGCAACATAGCAGTATCGAAGCTGTCGAGACGCCGACTCAGTCCATATTAAAATAGAACATTTCTATGCTTTCTCTATAAATCATGTTTAATTAAAACAACAAACGAAACTGTGAAGTTTCATTTCTCTCAAATTTTTCATAACATACTAACGACAGAGGGCCTGCACTCAAAGATGAGTCGCAGGCTCTCTCGATTGGTAGGATTCTTAAAAGTATGTAATTCTTCTTTATTATATCTATTCTTCCACTTCTTTTACTTCAAGCTTCTGAATTGATACAAGAATTCGGGTTGAGAAAGTCCTTGAAAAATTGGTAACCTCATTAGTTTTTAATAAATCTACAGTTGAGAATAAAAACTTGTAGGACGCGATGTCATCAGTATAAGGGGTCAGATATCAGTGACTGGATAACCGATTAGGAGGGTTAAGAGCCTTATTTTAGAACTTCTTCGTCAATAGAAGTCTTACTCTCCTTTTTATAAAAAATGTGTTTTTCCTGGTAACGGGAATTGTCTTCTGTTCCTGCCGTCAGCGTATTGTTCCATCCTCCGTGTCACTTTCTGATTCTGTAGCATGGCTATCAGGAGATCTCATATTCAGAACTGGAACAAGTTTGGAGAGCCGTTTGGTAACAGAATTTGGCGGAAACAGACTGACCCATGTAGGAATTCTGGTGCATTCTCCAGGAGGATGGCTGGTAGTTCACGCTGCAACGGGCGAAGACGAGGGGGAACACAGATAGCGTAAAATGTGAAATGGTGCGTAGTTTTGCATGTGGTGACCGCTGTAAATCCGTCAAAGTCGTTCATGTTTCGTGCGACACTGCGGTTACACAGCGGGCAGTAAGGTTTGCTCTGCAGCAGATAGGCAAACCCTTTGATGCTGACTTCGACATCACCGACACTACGAAATATTATTGTACGGAGCTGGTGTGGCAGGCCTATCGTCATCAGCATGTTGACCTTTCCCATGGACGTCGTCACCACATTCAATTGCTCGGACTGAAGAAAACCTGTATTCTGCCGGCGGATTTGCTACCTTGAGAACTCACAGTTCATCAAAGTGTTCTGTATAAAAAGCCTCTACCTTTCCTGCCTGAGAAGCTGGTATATGGAGTTTTTGACTTACAGGAGGCATACCTTTTTCTATATAATGGTTTACAAAATATGGGAAACCCCGGCATAAAAAGATACTGTTTCTATATGTTTCTGTTTGCTTATTTACAAAAACTATGCAGGATTTTGTAAATAACTTATGCTATTTCCCCTCTACCTTTGTATTTACGAACGAAACAATAATATAATCTTTACGAAATCTTATCACGTTCTGTATGGTAACATCTTTGATAATTCTGCAACTGTTTATAGTCTTGGCGCTCATCTTTATCGGTGCACGTGTTGGCGGCATCGGCCTTGGTATCTATGGTATGGTGGGCGTGTTTATCTTGGTTTTCATCTTCGGACTGAAGCCCGGGAACCCGCCTATCGACGTGATGTTGATTATCGTCTCGGTCATCACTGCGGCAGCTTCCCTGCAGGCGGCAGGCGGATTAGACTATCTTGTGGGGCTTGCTGCAAAGTTTCTGCGCAAGCATCCCGAACACATTACTTATTATGGCCCACTTGTTACGTGGCTTTTCTGCCTCGTTGCTGGTACGGCCCACACATCGTATTCACTGCTTCCGATTATCTCAGAGATAGCCACCAATTCGAAGATACGTCCCGAACGACCGTTGAGTGTGGCTGCGATAGCAGCTTCATTGGGCATCACGGGCAGTCCTGTTTCAGCAGCTACGGCCGCCATTATCTCTGCCGATCTGCTTGGTGGAAAGGGAATTGAACTGAAAGATATATTGATTATCTGTGTTCCGGCATCGCTGATAGCCATTCTCGTGGCGTCATTTGTGCAAAACCGTATAGGGAAAGAGCTTGTTGATGACCCCGAATACCGGCGCAGGGTGAAGGAAGGCATCATCAATCCCGAGCAGGATGCCAAGAACATGGAACAGATGGAAGAGCATCCAAACCCACGGGCGAAGTACTCGGTGATAGCATTCCTTGTGGCTGTTATCTTGGTGGTGCTTTTCGGTTCGGTGCCATCACTGCGCCCTTCTTTTATGGTTGACGGCGAAATGGTGCGCATGGGAATGCCCGAAACCATTGAAGTTGTCATGATGGCCATGTCGGCAGTCATCTTGTTGGTAGGCAAAGCCAAGGTGCAGGATGCCGTGAAAGGCAGCGTCTTTGGTGCCGGCATGAACGCTATGGTGGGCATTTTCGGAATTGCATGGATGGGCGATACGTTCTTCAATGGCAACCTTGCTTTCTTCAAAGCACACATTGCAGGCATCGTAACTCAATATCCGTTCCTCTTTGCCGTAGCGTTGTTCTTCATGTCGATTATGCTCTTCTCACAGGCTGCAACCGTAAGAACGCTCTATCCGTTGGGCATTGGTTTGGGTATTGCTCCATTAGCATTGGTGGCCATGTTCCCTGCCGTGAATGGCTATTTCTTCATTCCCAACTATCCTACCGAGGTTGCTGCAATCAACTTCGACCGCACAGGAACCACGCGCATTGGCCGCTTTGTCATCAACCATAGCTTCCAGTTGGCTGGCTTCATCACCACCTTCGTGAGCATCGGTGTGGGCTATTTAGTCATCACTTTCCTCTATTGAGAATTTTTGTAACCTATTATAACATTATTATTAACCTATAAACATAAGGAGTATGAAAACATTCAAGATTTCGTTTTTGATGCTTTTTGCATTAGTCTTTACACTGACCGTAACTGCAAAACCGAAGATTCGCATCATCGCTACAGGTGGAACTATCGCCGGAGTGAGTGCCAGTGCAACCTCTTCTGCTTATAGTGCAGGTCAGGTGGGTATTCAGACACTGATAGATGCAGTACCCCAAATTAAGGATTTAGCAGAAGTAAGTGGCGAGCAACTCGTCAATATTGGTAGTCAGGACATGAATGATGCCGTTTGGTTGAAACTTGCCAAGCGCATCAATCAGTTGTTGAACAAGGAAGGTTATGACGGTGTATTGGTGACCCACGGAACTGATACCATGGAGGAAACAGGCTACTTCCTGAGCCTCACTGTACATAGCGACAAGCCTGTTATCCTTGTAGGCAGTATGCGTTCTTCAACGGCAATCAGCGCTGATGGCCCTGCTAACCTCTACAATGGCGTGGCAGCTTTGGTTGACCCATCATCAAAGGGACATGGCGTTATGGCTTGTATGAATAATGAACTCATCGATGCCAAGAGCCTTATCAAGACCCATACGACCGACTGTGCTACGTTCAAGGGCACTTATGGTGAGGTTGGTTATGTTTACAACGGAAAGCCTTATTACATCTTTGAGCCTACTTACAAGCACACCACAAAGAGCGAATTCAATGTTGACAACCTTGATAAGCTGCCGCAAGTAGGTATCATCTACGGTTATGCTAACTGCTCGACATTGCCTATCGAGGCTTTCGTGAAGGCAAAATATGACGGTATCGTATTGGCCGGAGTAGGTGATGGAAACTTCTATAAAGATGTGTTCGATGTAGCTGTTCAGGCTCAGAAGAATGGCATTCAGATTGTACGTTCAAGCCGTGTTCCTACAGGGCCTACTTGTTTGAACGGCGAAGTTGACGACAGCAAGTATCATTTCGTTGCAGCCTTGAACCTCAATCCGCAGAAAGCACGTGTGCTCTTGCAGCTTGCTTTGACTAAGACACACGACTGGCAACAAATTCAAAAGTATTTCGAAGAGTATTAAACCATGAATAAGACATTGTTAACCTGCGCATTATTGACCGCATCATTGACGGCAGGCGCACAGAACGGAGCCAATATCGGTATGGGTGGAAGCGAAGGCAATTACGCTTCATTAGCCGAGAAAGTGGCAAAGATAGAGAAGAAGAACGACGCTTTCAACGTGTATTTCAACTATGCAGCAAGCTTCCAGGCTGAACGAAACAGTCTCGTTGACGAGTGGCATACAGGCTTTGCCAACAAGCAGTTGCGCCTTGAAATCAAGGGTAATATCGGCGATCATCTCTTCTATCGTTTACGTCATCGACTGAATAAAACCAATGAAGCCCGCACCCAAGACAACTTCTCTAAGGCTACAGACATCATGATGGCCGGCTGGAAATTCAACGACAAATGGAGTGTTCAAGCCGGTAAGATGTGTCAGATTTGGGGAGGCTTTGAGTTTGATGAGAACCCGATGTATATCTATCAGTACAGCGATATGGTCGACAATATGGATAATTTCATGGCAGGCGTTGTGGTTTCTTATAAGCCTGTTCCAACCCAGGAGTTTGCCGTTGAGGTGTCGGATGCCAACAATGATAGCTTTAGCAAGGTGTATGGAGCAGGTGCCGCTTCGCAGGAAGAAAACAGCGTTCGCCCATTGACCTCATCACGAAATCCACTGACTTACATTGCAAACTGGAACGGAAGCTTTGCTGATGGCATGATCAATACGCGCTGGTCGTGGGGAATTCAGACGCAGGCTCGCCACAAATACAGCCGTATGCTTATACTTGGTCAGCAGCTGAATCTCGATAAATTCCAGTGGTATGTAGACTACATGGGGGCATGGGATGGCTTGGATCGCCTTGGAATAGCTACATCCGATTTGGGCTTGAATGGCGGAGGTCACAACCTTTATGCAAGCGATGTTCACTACAATAGCTTTATTACTAAAGTCAATTGGCAGTTTGCTCCACATTGGAACTTGATGCTCAAGGGTATGTATGAAACGGCAAGTGTCAGTAAGTTAGAGCGTGGGAAGAACTATCGCAAGAGTTTCGGCTACATGAGTAGTGTGGAATATTATCCACTGAAAGATCAGGATTTCCGCGTATTCTTAGCTTATGTGGGTCGCAAATACGACTTCAGTGAGAAGTCGGGACTGAAGGATTACAACACCAACCGTATTGAGTTGGGCTTCATGTATAGGATAAAGGCGTTCTAAACACCTGCCCTCTTCCCCCTCAAAAAGTCTCCCCCGGCCCCTCCGAAAGGAGGGGAGACCGAACAAACGGAGGCTTTTTGGGGGAATAAAACGAAAGAGTAAATATATTAATAATTGTGGGATTGAGACACTGTTCATTAAAAATAATTTCTCATTCAACATTCCACACTCCACATTAATCATTAGACTTTTGGAGACCATCCAACACTTCTCATTCCACATTCCACATTAAGATAACTTCTCATTCACCATTCAACATTTCAAATTATACAGTTATGTCAGAAGAAAAATTCAGAATAGAGTCCGACCTTTTAGGCGAACTTAAAGTGCCGATTAACGCATATTATGGCGTACAGACACAGCGGGGTATCAACAACTATCACATTTCACGTAAAAAGATGCGTGACTATCCCGACTATGTCGTAGCTATTGCCTATGTAAAATTAGCTGCCGTGCAGACCAATCACACGCTTGGTGTCATCAATGACGAGATTGCCGGCGCTATCAGTCAGGCCTGTCAGGAAATCATAGATGGTAAATTCCATGAAGACTTTCCTATCGACATGATGCAGGGGGGCGCCGGAACATCTGTCAATATGAATGCCAACGAGGTGATTGCCAACCGTGCACTCGAAATCATGGGCCATAAGAAGGGCGAGTATCAGTATTGTTATCCTAACGATCATGTGAACTGTGGGCAGAGCACTAACGATGTTTATCCTACTTCTATCCGTCTGGCACTCATCCGTATGAACAAGAACCTTGTGGCAAGTCTCACGGGACTGATCAGTGCCTTGCGCTATAAAGGCGAGGAATTCAGGGATGTTCTGAAAATGGGTCGCACACAGTTGCAGGACGCTGTGCCTATGACTTCAGGCCAAGAATTCAATGCTTATGCCAACAACCTTGAGGAGGAAATTCTCAATCTGGAGCGCAATGTCAAGCTGTTGCATGAGATTAACATGGGTGGTACGGCTATTGGAACCGGTCTGAACGCTGTTCCCGGCTTTGCAAAACTTTGTGCCGCCAATCTGAGTAAGCTCACGGGAGAACCTTTCGTGTCGGCAACCGATCTTGTCGAGGCTACTCCTGACACAGGCGCCTATGTCAGCTTCAGCAGTGCTTTGAAACGATTAGCCGTTAAACTCTCAAAGATGTGCAACGACCTGCGCCTTATGTCATCAGGACCTCGTTGTGGTCTTAACGAAATTAATCTGCCTCCAAAAGCCCCGGGCTCTTCCATTATGCCGGGTAAAGTGAACCCTGTTATCCCGGAAGTAACCAATCAGGTCTGCTTTAAAGTCATTGGTAATGATGCCACAGTGACATTCGCTGCCGAGGCTGGTCAGCTCCAACTCAATGTCATGGAGCCTGTAATCACCGAATGCCTCTTCGAAAGTCTCTGGTGGTTGCACAATGCTATTGATACGCTGACCGAGGAGTGTATTCTCGGCATCACGGTCAATAAGGAGCGTTGCTACGACATGGTGAAAAACTCTATCGGTATTGTTACGGCATTGAATCCTTACATTGGCTACAAGAACAGTACGAAGGTAGCTAAGGAAGCCCTTGAAACCAATCGTTCTGTCTACGACATTGTGCTTGAGAAAGAACTTATGACCAAGGAAAAACTTGATGAAGCACTCGATCCTAAAAACATGCTCGTGTCGCATAAGTTCATCAAATAATCAATTCTTTTCAAATCATTTGAGGCTGCAAGGAAATTATCCTTGCAGCCTTTTTTTGTGCCGGATAATAGATTTCTTTCATATAAAATACAATAAAATCTTGACGCTGAGACGAATGTTATTCGGTAACAAAGTTTTTATATTTGCAAACAGAATAGCAAGCATTATTTGTCAAGCAAGAAAACAACGAGGCCAAGTATCTCGCTCGTCCCCAAATCGTTACCTGTTCTGTTTGTGTCATAAGGCAACTTCATTATTTTCAACAAATTGTATTTTAGGAAACATCTTACTACGCCTCTTGACGCAGATTACACAGCCATTTGACGCAAATGACGACGTTCATTGATGTCAAAAAGCACATGAATTTCAATCAAAAGAGGTAACAACTTGATGCTCATAATATTACAAAACATTCTCAAAACTCGCGTATTTCCACCCGAAGGAAAGTTATTTTTGAATACGCAAGCTGTGTGAAAGCATTTGTAAAATATATTCAAAACAAAGGAAATGCAGAACTACACCGCTCAAATCAGTCAATCACTAAAGTGGTCAAACGGTCTTCACTCATGATTTCTACAGCCACTTGCTGCAGGCTTTCAGCTGTGATTTCATCGATATGACGGAACAAGAAAGTAATATCGCGCTCCCAACCATAATGCAGAAAGCTCTTACCGAAATCGAGAGCGAAGTTCTCCCGATTGTCACATGCCACGCCAATCTGTCCCTTAATCTGCTTCTTGGCAGCACGAAGTTGCGCTTCAGAGAGGGGTTGTTGGATGACGCGGTCAAGCTCTTTACGCACTAAGCGCAGGCATTTCCTGACATCTTTCGGGTCGCAACCGAAGTAAGTTGCCCATACTCCTGTGTCGCCATAACTTACCATTGAACTCTCAACCACGTAGACTAAGCCATGCCGCTCGCGCAGAGAGAGGTTAAGACGGGCATTCATTCCAGGCCCGCCAAGAATGTTGTTCAGCAGATAAAGGCTTACTCTTCGCTCATCATGAATGTCATATCCACGGTTTCCTATCATGACATGAGCCTGATGTGTGCCGTGATTTTTCTCGATGAAATCGGGGATATTCAGAGGTAAGGGCTGATTTAGTGCAGGTTCGATGATAGGCTTTGCCGGCATGAAATCGCTCATGGCACGTTCTAAAAGCCGCACAATCCGTTTGAAATCTACATCTCCATAAATGAAGAAAACACTGTTTTCGGGGCGATAGAACTGCTGTGTGAAACGCTGTGCATCGGCAGTTCGGAAGCTCCGCACACGTTCGGTTGTACCCAAAATATTATGTCCTAAGGGATGACCGGCAAAGAGAATATTCTCAAATTCGTCATAAATGAGTTCGGCAGGCGAGTCGTTATAACTCTCGATTTCATCGCAAATCACTTCCACTTCCTTGTCAATTTCATGCTGTGGATAGACACTGTGGAAGACGATATCGGTCAGAAGGTCGACTGCCCGCGCCGTATGTTCTTTCAAAACAGCCGCATAATAGACCGTATCTTCCTTGTTGGTGAACGCGTTGAGATCGCCACCTACGCTTTCAAGTGCATTGCTGACATGCCACGACCTACGCCGTTTCGTGCCCTTGAACGTCACATGTTCGCAGAAATGCGCCATGCCTTCCTGCCCTGGTTCCTCGTTGCGTGTGCCCACATTCAGTTCATATCCGCAATAAACCACGTTCGAATCAGACGATTGATGAATGATACGAAGCCCATTGGAAAGCATTGCTGTGTTATAGATTTTCATGCGTGCAAAGTTACTTAAAAATTTGTATTTGCCACTGATTTCACGTATATTTGCAAATAAAATCAAAACACTGAAATCACCATGCGCAAGGTAATAGGAATTGGAGAAACTACATTTGATATCATTTTCAAGGATGGTCAGCCCGTCAGTGCAGTGCCGGGAGGTTCGGCTTTCAATGCCATCATCTCGTTGGGACGGTCAGGTGTGAACACCACTTTCATCAGTGAAGCCAGCAACGACCGCATAGGCAACTACGTTGTTGACTTTCTTCGCGACAATGGAGTCAATGCAGAGAACGTCAATATGTACTCCGACAGCAAGTCATCACTGTCGCTTGCCTTCCTCGATGACAACAACAATGCCGACTACATCTTCTACAAGAGCCAACCACATGACCGGTTCGACTTTGCCTACCCGGAGATAAACCGCGATGATATCGTACTTTTCAGTTCGTTTTTTGCCCTCAATCCTGCCGTACGTCCACAGATGTCAGCTTTCTTGGAGTATGCTCATAAGCAGGGTGCAATACTGTATTACGATGTGAACTATCGCGCGTCACACCGTGATGAAGTAATGAAAATCACGCCAAACCTCATTGAAAACCTTGAGTTTTCAGACATTGTGCGGGGCAGCAACGAAGACTTTGAGATACTTTATAAGCAGAGTGATGCTGATAAGGTATATCGTTCGGAGATCAGTTTCTATTGTAAAAACTTCATCTGCACACGTGGTAAAGAGCCTATATCAGTGTATGCCGAGGGCGGTTTCAAGAAAGAATATGCCATTGAAAGCATGAAAGCAGTGAGCACCATCGGTGCAGGTGACAACTTCAATGCCGGCTTTATATATGGACTGATGGGCCAGAACATCACACGAAATGACATCGAACACGGCCTTTCCGAAGTGCAGTGGGATGCTTTGACAGCCTATGGCAAGGCGTTTTCTGCCGAATGTTGCAAGGACATCTATAACTATGTGAGCAAGGATTTCGGTGCAAAATTGAAAGCAAATTCCTAAAGACTATCCAAGAGTTTCATTCATTATGGTGGGGATTTCAACCCATGCCATTCGTCGACTTTTTTCAGAATACCCGAGAAAGTCTTATGTGTACTACCTTTTCTCTTGACAGTTGACCAGGGTTAGTGCCTGGCATTCCTTCGGGAACCGACTTTCCATGGCGTGCATAAAAGGCTTTCCAATAGGGCGTAATGTGCCCATCAGCATCATGGAACGACATGGGAATAGTTGGAAATACAGCCTTTCCATCGGTCAAAACAAAGCATTTCTGCACGAGTTCACTGCAATACATCGCACTGTCATCAGGCATATAAAGAGAGTCATAGGGCAATCCGAGATAATGGTTCAGGCGTTTTCGCAACACCGTTTCATTGAATTTAACTCTTAATCGCCCGCGAACCACCGACGGATAGTGCTCATCCGGCATCGTGTTATGCGCAAGAAAATCTGCTAACGGCGTTAATGTTACGCCTTTAGAGGATATGGCTTCAGCCACGAAAACCGTATCTTTCTGCTTCACAACAAAGCCTACATGGTCAATCTTTAGGCCGTGATAACCACTTGTCACAGCCGTAATCGCATTGCCACGAGGGTCATATGCAAATAAGAGATCGCCCGTCTTGAACTGCCTTTCATAAAAGCCTGCTTGCCTTTCGGTTTCATTTCTTCGGATTGTCCCACAGGAAAACAACAACAGAAAGATGAAAAATGGCGAACAAACTCGGTAAACTTTCTTCATTATTCCTGATTATATGCGAGCTATCAACGCTGCTATTTCGTCTAAACTTGTTGCTACCTGAATATAATCTGTCCACTTTCCACGGATCATTCCACGCCCTTGCAGGTCATTGAGCAAGGCAATAAGCGAGTCGTAAAAGCCATTCATATTATACAATATCACCATTTTAGCATGATAACCTATCGTATGACTGGCTGCCACTGTGAACACTTCGTCAAGCGTTCCGATGCCACCAGGCAACGCAATCAGCACGTCGCTTTGGGTCAATATCAAGTCTTTTCTATCACTGAGATTGTCACATGCAATGTTGACATCCACCGAACTGCTCACTCTTCCGCCCTTTTCCACGATGCGAGGGATAACACCTATGGCCATCTGTCCACCGTCGTGAACAGCTTTCCCGATAGTTTCCATCAGGCCACAATTGCATCCTCCATACACAACGGAGTGCCCTTCACGTGCCATCCAAGCTCCCAATTCCTCCGTTAACCTAAAATAATCCGCATCAATCTGATTGTTTGCAGAACAAAAAACACCTATTTTCATTCCTGCAAAATTATTAAAAAAAACGGTAGAAAGATAGGATGTAGTTCATTTTTTTACTACTTTTACACTGCGAAACAATATCATTTATCCGCAAAAAGAACCGAATAACAAATACAATCATAAGGAAACAGCATGAAAAAACAACTGATGACACTCTGCATGGCAACGCTGACGACAAGCAGTTTTGCCCAGCAAAACATCTTCAATGCACAAGCACCTATGTCGCCGGAAGTAAACACCGACAAGACGGTTACATTCAGAATTATGGCTCCCGAGGCTCAAAAGGTGCAGGTAACCGGTGACTTTCTGCCCACACAGAAAGTGAAAACGCCTCATGGAGAGTATGATGTGGCGGGCATTGCCGACCTCAACAAAGATGCAAAAGGACTTTGGACTTACACGACAAAGACGCCCCTGAAGCCCGAACTCTACCAATATAACATGGTTGTTGACGGCGTAAAGGTGGCTGACCCGTCAAATGTTTATGTCCTGAGAGACGTTGCTAACGTTGCAAGTATATTCTTCATTGATGGTGGGCGAGCCGACCTTTACAAGGTGAACAACGTTCCTCACGGCACGGTTTCAAAGATATGGTATGACAGTCCGACGGCAGGAATGACGCGCCGCTGCACTGTTTACACCCCCGCGGGTTATGAAACGAGTCGCGAAAAATATCCCGTGCTCTATCTTCTCCATGGTATGGGCGGTGACGAACAGGCTTGGTCGGAACTCGGAAGGGCTGTACAGATACTCGATAACCTCATTGCTGAGGGCAAGGCAAAGCCCATGATTGTCGTTATGCCCAATGGAAACATCTCGCAGGTAGCCTGCCCGGGAGAGACGCCTGAAGGCTTCAAAGTGCCTACAATGCAGCTCCCGAAGACCATGGATGGCTATTTCGAACAGGCTTTTCCTGACTTAATGAAGTTTGTGGAGCGTACTTATCGCACACAAAATGACAAGGCTCATCGTGCCATAGCAGGCCTTTCAATGGGTGGTTTCCATTCTCTCTACCTTTCAATCAACCATCCCGACACCTTCGATTACATCGGACTCTTCTCTGCTGCCATTGACAAACAGCAGCAAGGAGGCATAGAAGAAATCTATGCCAACCGTGAACAAAAGCTCAACACGCTTTTCATGAAACGGCCAAAGCTGTTCTGGATAGGCATCGGAAGCACGGACTTCCTCTATAAAAGCAATGCCGATTTGCGCCATTATCTTGACTCCAAAGGCTTCAAATATACCTATATGGAGACTGAAGGCGGGCATATCTGGCGCAATTGGCGCATCTATTTGAGCGAGTTTGTACCGAAGTTATTCAAACAGTAATTTGTACCTTCCTTATCCTTTGCCTTACCGCATCACGCAACTTGAGTCACTTTACTGCATAAAGTGACTCAAGTTGTCGTGTGTTTTGACGCAGATTACAAGGTAAGTTGACGCAAGTTACAAGACGTTTTGACATGAAAACACCTTGTAACCTCTATGGAATGAGATAACATTTTGATTATCATTGATTTACGTTCTGTATAATCAAAACCATCAGTCAGCGTTATTTTATGACTGAAAAGCAATTGTTTTCTGCGTTTTTATGTGTAACTTCGCGGACAAAACTGCAACGAAGATGAAAACAAGGATTGTGATATTGGATTTTGACGGGACACTCGGCGACTCGCAAACGCTCATCACCCGCACGATGAGAGAGACGCTTCAGCGGGTCGGTCTGCCAGAGAAAACAGAAGAAGAATGTGCAAAAACCATCGGACTTCCATTGAAACAATGTTTCTTGGCATTAATGGATATGACCGATGAAATGGCAGAAAAATGCACATCTGCATATCGGGAGATCTTCGAACGCAATAATACTCATGGAGCTGTTCCAGCCTTCCCGGGTGTCATAAAAACCATAAAGAAACTGCATGATGACGGTCTTACGGTGACGATTGCCAGCAGCAGAGGCCACCATTCCTTGGCAGCTTTCGTTGAAGAACTGCATCTTGAGCCTTACATCAGCCTCATCTTGGGTGCCGACGACGTTGAAAAAGCGAAACCGAATGCCGAGCCTGTGCTGAAAACTCTACATCATTTCGGCTTGCAACCTGCCGAAGCCTTGGTCGTTGGTGACACTGCTTTCGACATTCTCATGGGTCGGAATGCGGGCACAAAAACCTGTGGTGTGACCTATGGTAACGGCAGTAAGGAGGACTTACAAACTGCCCTTGCCAATTATATCATCGATGAATTCGCCGAAATTGAACAGTGCTTGGAGTAATATTTCTGCTTATTCAACTCCTTGTTTCATCTTTTTTTACTACTTTTGCAATCGTTTTTGCATTTGCATAAACGCTAAAAAGTAATTTAAACGTGAACAAAACAGTTTTCAACAAGCGCTGTCGTATCCGCTTCAAGCACTTCACAAACAAGGGCTATGCACTCTTTTCATGCCTTGGAAGAGAAGTGATTGTAGGTACATTAAGCGTGGCAACACTCACTTGTGCGAAAGCCGAAAGCATCAGCAATGACGTGCAGAAGGCCGACACTTCGCTTTATCAAGGGGGCAAAGCCATGTTGCTTAATGGTGTAAGTATTACGGCATCGCGGGCTCCGCTGACACAAAGTCAGCAGTCGAGAATGGTAACTGTACTGAGCCGGGAGGATGTTCAAGCGGCGCCAGTACACAGTGTTAACGACCTATTGAAGTTGGTTTCGGGCGTAGATGTGCGTCAACGTGGGCCTTTAGGGGCGCAGACTGACGTGAGCATTCGCGGGGGAAACTACGAGCAAATCACGCTTCTTCTGAATGGTATCAACATCGGTGACCCGCAAACGGGACATAATGCAGCCGACTTTCCCGTTGATATCAGTGAGATTGAACGCATTGAAGTACTCGAAGGACCGGCAGGAAGTGTCTATGGAACTTCGTCATTACTCGGTGCAATCAATATCGTCACGAAAGCCAACACGCGGTCAAGTGCTTCGGTTCATGCTGCAAGTGGCAGCTTCGGAACAGTCACTTCGGGGGGCAGAATCAATGTAGCGAGGGGCAAATGGAACAATCAATGGTCGGCTTCTTTCACTCGAACTGATGGCTATAACCGCAATAAAGAGGGCAAGTTAAACACAGATTTACGCACTCAAAAGGCTTTTTATCAGGGCTTTTATAATGATGATGACCTTTCCATGAGCTGGCATGCAGGCCTTAGCAACAAAGACTTTGGCTCGAGTACGAACTATAGTGCCAAGTATGATGACCAGTTTGAACATACCTTCAAGACCTATATGGCATTACAAGCTGAAACAAGAAAGGGCACAATTAAATGGCATCCGGCTATCTACTGGAACCATAATTACGACCGATTTGAACTCTTCAGAGACCGTGCCGACCGCTATCCTTTCAACTATCATCGCACAGATGTCTACGGCGTTAACGTCAATGCCTACTTCGACTGGACGTTAGGCCGTACGGCTTTCGGAGCTGAACTGCGCAACGAAGACTTGGTAAGTACAAACCTTGGCAACCCACTTTCAAAGCCCAAACACGTGAAAGGCACAGACAATGTGATGTATAAAAATGGGCTAAACCGCACGAATGTACAGTTTGTTGCAGAGCATAACCTGCTCATTGGACGCTTCACGATGTCGGCAGGAGTGGTTGCCGTGAAGAACAGTTGGGCTGAAATGAACATGAAAGTCTATCCAAGTGTCAATGCAAGCTACCGACTTAGTGATGCTTGGAAAGTCTATGCAAGCTACAACACGTCGTTGCGCATGCCGTCAGTAACTGAACTTTTCTATTCGGTTGGAGGGCATAAAGCAGATCCCAACCTTAAACCTGAAGAGCTTGCTGCCGTAGAAATGGGCGTGAAATACAGCAAGAACGGACTTTCGGGCAGTGTAAGTGGATTTCATAATCACCATACCAATCTCATCGACTGGATTGACGATGGTGAAAAAGACGCTGCAGGAGCAGTGCTTTGGAAGTCAGTTAACTTCGGAACTATCAATGCCTTGGGCGTTGAGATAGCACTGAATGCCGATTTTCGGCAGCTTCTTCCCACACAGAAACTCCTGAAAACATTCAACCTCGGCTATTGTTTCATTCAACAACATCAGATTGAAGCAGCCGGCATTCACAGCCTTTATGCTTTGGAATATCTAAAGAACAAGGTTACCGGAAACCTGCAACTGAACCTTTGGAAGCAGTTGGATTTAGGTATAAACTATCGTTTTCAACATCGCATGGGCAGCTATAAAGATCCTGCAGGAGTGTTGCATCGTTACCGCTCTTACGGCCTTTTGGATGCTCGGTTGGCATGGAATATGCCGAAATATAGCCTCTATCTCGAGGGGAACAACCTCTTGAACCGAAGCTATGTGGATGTAGGTAATGTGAAACAACCTGGCTGTTGGGTCATGGCTGGAGCCAAAATGGATATTAACTTGTAATAAGAAGCCTCTCCCCCGGCCCCTCCCCGAAGAGGGAGGGGAGTGATATGTTCGCCAATTATATATTATTTTGACTCTATTTTCAAAGCATCTTACTCCCCTCCCTCTTCGGGGAGGGACTGGGGGTGAGGCCTCTTAAAAACACTTTCTCAGCCGATGTGTAAACTCAAGAAAGGCAGGTGAGTACTTGATTTGCACGGAGGTAGAATACACTATGCCATTCTTTTCCTCCCCTGTATCGTAACGATAGACTGTTTCTTTCCCTTTCTTAAACACATGAACAGAGAGAATGGGCATACAAGTCATACCATATTGATAAGGCTTTGTCCACAAAGTATCTGGCTTTGAGTGTTCCACAAAAAGCTGATGAGCCAATCGTTGAATGACCGGAACATCGTCAGAAGCAACCTTTCTGACAGGTTCAAAGAGGCTTGGGCACTCAACTCCATGGATATCGTGAAGGAAATTGCCTTTCAACATCATGATTGTATCGCTGTGATTAATGACATATCGCGTTGTTCCTACCATACCACAATATTCCACATGAATAGAATCGGCCTTTCCTATCCCCGCACCTTGCTGACTCGAACAACAGCTATAGGCAGGTAATACCCCTGCTATTACCAAGCAAAATAATATTTTTTTCATATGCAGGACAGTTAATTAAAACTACAATTTGCACACTATTTACTCCCCTCTCCTTGGAAAGGGGCTGGGGGTGAGGCTTCCTACAGTCGCGAAAGCCACATGCCAAAGAACCTGTCATAAACCATATAACCTTCCGGTTTACGGTAGATGAACTGGCGATCAACAAGTGTTTTCAACGCCGTTCGCACCGAACTTGTCGCCTTCAACCCGTATTTGGCAATGAATTGGTGGGCAAGTGGTGCGGCAACACAGCCTTCCTTGGCCACAGCTTCAATGAGATTAGCCTGCATTTCGGTTAATGAAGCATAGTAATTCTCATAAACCGGTTTCTGTTCGCAAACGAGTTCATCCACAATCTGACTGAAGAAATCGTCCGTAAGACTTGCTTCTGCATACTGATAAGCACGGTTCAGAATGCTTTGAACATACCATGTGATGCCGTCTACCTTATGATATAGCTGGCTGAAAACCTCCTTACTGATGCTCCGTTTCTGCGATTTGAAAAAACCATTGGCAAAAGAAAGATACTTTTCGGCAGGCACATTGTCGAGCAACATGATTTGTGAACTCTGGAAGAACGGCCGATTTGCCGAGGTAAACATCTCTTCCATGAGGTGCTGCATGCTGCCTGCGAAGATGAAATAAACATTGGGAAGAAACTGAATATACGACCGCAAGGTGGCTTCTATGCCTTGATTGTTGTAGGAAAGTATCTGTTGAAACTCGTCAATTGCCACGTAACAGCGATACTTCGACTGCTGCATATAGTCGAATATCCGCTTCAGCGTCTGCGCTTCCTCTGTGGGTTTGATGTCCAAAGAGACTGAAGGCAGCCCTGTAAGCTGGTCAAAACTCATCGTAGGACGCAGGCTTCCGAAGAACTCTTGCAGTCTTTTCAGTGCTGCCTGCGGTGTAGAATCGAGGTGACCGAGTATGTTTCGCGCCATAAGTTGCACCATCTGCTCTAAGTTCTTGGTAGCGAAGATGTCGATATAAAAGCATTTTACATGCTTATCTTGCCTCTCTATCTGACTGAAAACATGCTTGATGAGTCCGGTCTTGCCTACACGTCGTGGTGAAATCAGCGTCACATTCCGATCATTTTGCAAGGCTTCGATGAGCTTTTTTGTTTCGTTCTCGCGGTCACAAAAATAGCGATTACCCTTATATCCGTAGGTAATGAATGGGTTGTTGATAGTCTTCATTTCTATAACATTGCAGATTTTACGTTGCGCAAGTTACGCAATTAGATTGAAAAATGCAAGAGAAAAAGAGATAAAATGATAATAAAAGCCTCTCCTCCAATCCTTTGCTTTCCTGCTTATTCCTTCGAGGAAGGGTTGGTGGTGAGGCTTGAAAGCGAGACTCTTCCTATTCAAACAGCCCGGGTTCCATGACATTTCCCATGTAAGGATTACGTCCCAAGTGCTCGTAGGCCAATGGGGTTGCCATGCGCCCACGTGGTGTACGCTTGATGAAACCTTCCATAATGAGGAAAGGCTCATAGACATCTTCAACGGTTCCAGAGTCTTCTCCAATGGCCGTTGCTATCGTACTGACCCCTACAGGCCCACCCCTGAACTTGTCAATGATAGTGAGCAAAATCTTATTATCAATCTCGTCAAGCCCGTATTGGTCGATATTGAGCGACTGAAGTCCTATATGTGCAATCTCGTTGGTTATCGTTCCGTTGCCTTTCACCTGTGCAAAGTCGCGCACACGACGCAGCAACGCATTGGCAATACGGGGCGTTCCGCGACTCCTCCTACTGATTTCTATGGCGGCTTCATCGTCAATCGGCACTTTCAGAAGCATGGCCGAGCGGCGTATGATGCGCTTCAATGTCTCGGGATCATAGTATTCCAAGTGCATGTTAATACCGAAACGAGCACGCAAAGGGGCTGTAAGCATACCGCTGCGTGTCGTGGCTCCAACGAGTGTGAAGGGGTTCAAATCAATCTGGATAGACCGTGCAGAAGGGCCTTTGTCAATCATGATGTCGATGCGATAGTCCTCCATGGCCGAGTAAAGATACTCTTCAACAACGGGCGAAAGACGGTGGATTTCGTCTATAAAGAGTACATCGTTGGGTTCAAGTGAAGTCAATATGCCGGCAAGATCACCCGGTTTGTCGAGCACCGGCCCACTGGTTATTTTGAAACCCACGCCAAGTTCGTTGGCAATGATATTGCTCAGCGTGGTCTTTCCGAGTCCCGGAGGCCCATAAAGCAACGTATGGTCGAGCGGTTCGCCACGATATTTAGCTGCCTCAACGAATATCTCTAAGTTCTCAACCACTTTCTTTTGTCCGTTGAAATCAGCAAATCTCAGCGGGCGAAGTGCGTTTTCAAAGTCCTTCTCTTCCGTCGATAGACGCTCTTCTCTTATGTCGAAATCTTCTGTCATGCCTAACAATTTATATTTTGCAAAGATAGTGCAAATAAGGCGAATAGGCAAGAGATAAGGAGGAAAAGAAGCCTCACGCCCAACCAAACGAAAGCCTCCCCTAACCCCTCCAAGGAGGGGAAAGAGGAAAACAAAGCCTCACCCACAACCCCTTTGCAAAGGAATAAAAAGGAAAGAAAGCCTCACCCCCAATCCCTCCCCAAAGAGGGAGGGGAGTAAAATGCCATGGAAATGGAGCCTAAATAGGACACAATTCGAGAACATATCACTCCCCTCTCCTTGGAGAACCAACGGTCGCTGTTCGTTGAGTGAAACTCAACGAGGAAAGCAAAGGGTTGGGGGTGAGGCTTTGTCTCCATTCACTTTACCGCGTAAAGTGAATGGAGTTACCACGCAAGATAATTTTTAAAATGTATCTAACTGAAAATAAATAAGTTACCTAGCTATAAAAACTAAATAGGTAACGATTTGGAAACGAGCGAAGTAATTTCTGTCGCATGTTTCTACATCAACAAAGAACGCTTGTTATTCTAT
>NZ_KV817572.1:44423-46147 GCF_001814685.1 Prevotella sp. HMSC077E09
CATTTGCTTTGAATAACAAGCGTTTTTGATAAGAATTTCGTTCATTTGCGTCATCATTGAGTTTTTTGGTGATTGGAAATAGAGAAGAGCTATCTATTATATACCTCTTCCTCGTTTCTTCTTTTTCTTGGCTTGGCTTCTGAGTTTTCGTTGCCAAGCCATCTCGGCATAATCATCACCGTGTGTCTGTGGATTAATAAGTCCACCTGCCCCCGAAATCATTTCTTCGGCTGCATTCAAGGCGACACTTGCTACATTTCCTACGGCTTGTGCAATAGATGAACCTTCGTTTGCTTTTGTAGGCGGTATGTATGAACGACTAGGAGGAACAAGTTGATAGCCTGTGTTTGAGTGAGTTTTATCTTTTGCAGTCTCGTGTGCCATTGTGTGAGCTTTTGTTATCGTCTCCTTTGTTTCGGCTTTATTGGCTACTTCAAAGTTCTTTTGCAAGGAACGGTAGCCGAACTCCCTGCCGATTTCGGAAGCCTTGAAACATTGCCCGTTGTAGGAGAACTTCAAACCATATACTTTACCCTGCTTGTTTTTCAAACGTTCTATGGTTACACCACTCTTGTTAAGGTCGTAGAGGAACATGGAGTGCCCCGTGATGCCTGTGCCTTTGTATTTTTCAAGTAGGGCATAGCAAATCTTCTGTATTTGTTGCTTGGTCTGTTCTCTCGTAGGATTGGCCTTTGCTTTTTGGTGTTGTCTTTCCGCTTTTACTTCCTTTGCAATGGTCAGGCCGTACTTACGGCTAAGTTCCTCTGCGACCCTCGCTGCTCACAAAGGTAGTGTCATAAACGTTGCCATACAGACTAATGCGATTGGCGATGATATGGATATGCATATTGTCGGTGTCTTTGTGTGTAACCGCTACCCATTGATGGTCGGCAAGCCCCATGCACCCTGCAAAGTTTGATGCAAGATTACGGACAGAGGTTAAATTCAATCCTTTCTCGTCCTTTGGGGCTATACCGATTTCAATGCGGAGGAACTTGTTTCTGCACCGTGTGTTATAGTCGTTCACCATCTTCATTTCCTCGTAAATTTCCTTTGGTGTTGTTCCACAGAGATTATGAAAGAGAAGTGTTTTACCGAGTTTTCCTTCTCTGAAAATATAGTCTAAAGCCGTGCTTCCGTGTGCTATCGCCTTACACTTTCCTATCATTCTCCATCAGATTTAAGAGTTTAATTACCCTTTCCCCAATGTGGTATTTGGGATTGAAGAAACGCTTAAATGCTTCCCTTGCCAGATAAGAAAGACTTTGGGTAATCAGTACCCATGCATCATCCTTTACCTTGATAAGATTGGAAATATGTGAGAAGAAGTAGGCCGTTCGTCTGAGTAGTTCGATGGCTTCCCTTTCATAGTCGGTCATCTTGGGAACAGCTGCCACTTCACCGTTAAGGAGTATCTCACGGCAGTAGTCTGAGAACTTCCGCCCTGTACTTTCTACCTTTGACCTAATACGCTGCTTTTCCTCTCTTGTACATCTTACCTTGATGAACTCCGTCTTGTTCATCCTCACTTCTTCCTTACCTCGTTGCTGCCACTTGGCAGTCTTTCTATTATATCTGTCCATATAAGTTTCTTTGAAAGTTAATCATTGTAGATGATTTGTTATTGCTTAATTTCTGAACACTGACCGATGAGAACGAAGTGATTACGGTCTAATCTCCCCGACAATTAAACGAGGGGAGCAAGCGCAGTTTGTGGGTACAAA
>NZ_KV817572.1:46247-46713 GCF_001814685.1 Prevotella sp. HMSC077E09
CGAGGATTTTGAGTGAAAGGGACATCCTTTTACTTGATAGTCCTTAACTGTTTTCCTGTTGTTTATAGCTTCCTCCATTTCTCTATATCTTCTCTGTATTCCTCCAAATGAATGCGCACGATGTTTTCCACGAAACTTGAAAGATTGCTGCCCCTGTCACCCAACCTGCGAACGATGAAGTCGGCACGTTCCTGCGTCTCTCTGCTCAGATAGACCGCCTTTCTCTCACTTAGCTTTGCCGGAACGAGGAACGCCTGCTTGTATGCGTCGAGTGTCTCTTTCCTCATCTTGGCACTGATACGTCGTTGAATAGTTGCATGCTCTGTATGCAGTACAGGCTCGGATGGCATGGCATGCTCTATGGCATGCTCTGTTTCTTGTTGTTTTTGCTCTTGAATATATTCCATTCCCTTTGCCCGAAATTCAGTTACAGTTTGTTCACTTGAACTTTCAGCTTGGCTCATAC
>NZ_KV817572.1:46813-47208 GCF_001814685.1 Prevotella sp. HMSC077E09
TAATACACTGCCATATCTTCTACCTTAAAACCTGCGTTTACAAATTCCTGTACTGCTTTTCGCCCTGTATCGTCATTATCAAGAAAAGCACGAACAGAGGTTATATTTCTTTTGTTCAGGTAGTGAATACTTCTTGCTACATTACTCACAGAATTCATCACGAGACAGACACTCGTTATTTCTTTTTTCATTGAAAGAAAAGAGAGAAAGTCCATAAATCCCTCGAACAAACAGACAGGCTGTTCCATGTCCTCAAATATCGGAGTGATGTCTTTCGGAGCAACTGTTCCCTTAAACAAATGATTGTCCCGAAGTTCATAGCCTCCCGAAGAATTGGCAAAGCCGATGGCTTCATGTCTTCTTCCCCTTACCTCGTAGCTGATACATTTGAGAAA
>NZ_KV817572.1:47308-47851 GCF_001814685.1 Prevotella sp. HMSC077E09
CAAGAAAAGCACGAACAGAGGTTATATTTCTTTTATTCAGGTAGTGAATACTTCTTACAACATTACTCACGGAATTCATCACAAGGCATTGGTTGGTTACTTCCTCTTTCATTGAAAGGAAAGAAAGAAAATCCATAAAGCCCTCGAACAGACAGACAGGTTGTGCCTTGTCCTCAAATATAGGGGTGATGTCTTTCGGGGCAATCGTTCCCTTAAACAAATGATTGTCCCGTAGTTCATAACCACCTGAAGAATTGGCAAAGCCGATGGCTTCATATCTTCTTTCCCTTACCTCGTAGCTGATACATTTGAGAAAGGGTGTTGCCTTTTCTAAATCAATACAGCGTTCCTTTTTGAGATACTCCTGCAGGTGCGGCGGCAAGGTGTCTGAGATGCTTGTCAGTCTCCTTGTTCCGCTTGCTGTTATATCCTTTCTTTGATTTGGACTGATAGATGTTTCTCTCTTTGAAGAACAGGAGCAGTACGCTGTATGCTCTAAAGCGTTCTGCCCCAAACGGCAGATGGCTTCCGAGAGCGTGCAGC
>NZ_KV817572.1:47951-48453 GCF_001814685.1 Prevotella sp. HMSC077E09
TACCTCGTAGCTGATACATTTGAGAAAGGGTGTTACCTTTTCCAAATCAATGCAGCGTTCCTTTTTGAGGTACTCCTGCAAATGCGGCGGTAAGGTGTCTGATAGGCATATCAGTCTCCTTGTCCCGCTTGCCATTTCTTTTTGCTTTGGACAGATAGGAGTTTCTCTCTTTGAAGAACTGTAGCTGTACGCTGTATGCTCTAAAGCGTTCTGTCCCAAACGGCAGATGGCTTCCGAGAGCGTGCAGCCTTCCAAGCGTATACAAAGGTCGATGATACTTCCGCCCCTGCCTTCGGCATAGTCTATCCAAAGGTTCTTTTCCGTGTCCACTTTGAAACTCGGATGCACTTCTTCCCTCAATGGTGAGCGATACACAGCATAGGTCGGTGTCCTGCGGACAGGCCTGATACCCTTCCTTTCGAGATAGTCCACGATGGAATATCGCTTGATAGCTGATAAATCTTCTTCTTTCATTGTTTTGATACTTTAATGGGTTGAATGA
>NZ_KV817572.1:48553-49229 GCF_001814685.1 Prevotella sp. HMSC077E09
CATAGTCTATCCAAAGGTTCTTTTCCGTGTCCACCTTGAAACTCGGATGAGTTTCCTCCCTGAGTGGTGAGCGATACATGACATAGGTAGATGTTTTACGGACAGGCCTAATGCCTTTCCTTTCGAGATATTCCACGATGGAATATCGTTTGATTAGTGATAAATCTTCTTTTTTCATTGTTTTGATACTTTAATGGGTTGAATGATAATTATTTATGCTTGTCTGTTTTATGGTTTTACCGTTTCCAAAGTTTTTCCCCTCCAAACTTTTTCATCTTTCTTCTTACTACATACTATTCTGTGATAAGTGATTGATAATCAGTATTACTTTGTAGTATAAGACAATACTACACATTTTACTACATTTGGCTACTACAAGTTTGAAGGAGCGGGCATGGCAAGATTTTCCTAATCTTGTAGACATAGATGGGGCTACCACCGTTTCTTCGTTTGCTCACCTTTATGTATCCTGCTTTCTTCAAGGCTTCGCCCATACGCTTGGCAACAAGTGGCTGGTGGGTATAAATACCCAAATAGGTGAGTATCTCCGTAGTGGTCATTAACGAATAGTTTTCATCTTCCGCTGGTTTCTCGAAGCAACGCAACAAGAGCTCCATTTCTGCAGTCTGTACCTGAAAGTCTTCACTCTCCCTGTATAGTTCGGCAATCTCTTCAT
>NZ_KV817572.1:49329-50607 GCF_001814685.1 Prevotella sp. HMSC077E09
GTATCTCCGTAGTGGTCATTAACGAATAGTTTTCGTCCTCCGCTGGTTTCTCGAAGCAACGCAGCAAGAGTTCCATCTCAGCGGTCTGTACCTGAAAGTCCTCACTCTCCCTGTATAGTTCGGCAATCTCTTCATCATCAAACCAATAGCGGAAACCTGACTTTAGCAGGGCTTTGGCTTCAGCATAGACATTGTCCATTGAAATACGCTTGGCTTTCTCTATGTCTATGGAAAGTACTTCAAAGGGCAGGAACCTTCTGCTGCCTGTCGGGTCTGTAAGAAAGTCGTTGCCGTTCACCGATGCCACGAAGCTTGCCAAGTGGGGATGTTTCTCCACGTACTTGTCATACGGCATACGGTACTTGACCATCGGACAGGTGATGAGGTTTTTCAGCTCATTCTCATCCCGCTTATTGAGGGCTTTTAGCTGATCGTCTATGTTTACGATAAAGTTCTGACCGATATAGGTAAGTGTGTCCTTCTCTTGTGGATATATCTTGTCGGTATAACTGTAACCGTGCAGTTTGGGTGGACAGAGCGAATCGAGAAACGTAGTCTTGAACTTGCCTTGCTCACCTGTCAGCACAAGGCAGGTGTGGTTGCTACACTCGCGGTTGTCCATCGCATTGGCGACCACCGCCACAGGCCATTTAATAAGATACGGCAACCATTTGTTAGAATTACGGACAACAACGCAACTTGCCAATTCATGAATGGCTTTCAGTGAAAAGGGAGAACTGCTACTTACATCCACCAATGGCAATCTTTTGAAATACTCCTGTATGGGATTGACACGTGGAGAGAAGCTGCTCTCAATAATTGAATAGAGGTTGTCGGAAGATGTGATAATCCCCACATCGTTGTCAAGTTCCCTGCGGAGCGTGTTGATTTCATTGCGACCCACCTTTGAGAAATGAGCATCGTTCTTGCCTCGGAATTCGGGTCGCCCCAAAACCGTGTTGTATCTGAACTCATAGTGTGTGGAGAGATAGTTTTCTATCTCTGCGTTCTTGGATGAGCTACCTCTGCGATGAGGATTTCTCCTGCTGCCTGTATTGCCTGCATCTGCGTTCTTTTTCATTATTCCATTGAATTGGTTTCCAAGAGTGAAGTTAGGGTGAGAATGCGTAACTTCCAAGCATTCAGAGCCCTCTTGCATAATGTTGTGCTCGTCCGCTTTAAAATTCTTAGGGAAATAGGCTGTCAAAAAGAGCATTTATCGTCTCATTAAGCAAAAAATGGACGACAGGAAAAATAGATTAGCAGAAATACGGATGT
>NZ_KV817572.1:50707-51349 GCF_001814685.1 Prevotella sp. HMSC077E09
TTACTGTCTGCTTTCAGATGTACTCTTTTGCTTTGATTGTCTTATTAGCCTTATTTGTATAGTGGCAAAAGTATAAATCTGTCTCTTTTGTCCTTGTCATAGTGCCACAAGCTGCCACATGAATGAAAAGTGATGGAATAAGAAATGCCCGATATTAATTTTGCATAAGACAAGCTGCGCTCGGAAAAGGATAAGTGAACTTTCCTCTGCACTCGCTTGGATTGTCTTTGCAATAAAAGAAAAAAGACGGGGCAGGAAAATGCAAATGTGAACCGATGAAACGGATTGCTCTTTTTCCGATTGTTTCCGATACTTCCCTGCTGTTCCCCACGGCTTTGAGAGGCGCACGTACGCCATTACCTTTGCCAGCAGAAACAGGAAAGAACTGAAACAACAAACAATAACAAAATATGATTATGAACTATTACATCATTACAGAAACCAATTGGGCAAAGCTTCGAGATGAAATCTTAAGCCTTGCAGAATGCTGCCACAAGGCATTCGGAGAGAAAAGCAAACACACGGACTGGCTGCACAACGGTGATGTGTGCCGGCTGCTGAACATCAGCAAGCGCACCTTGCGGCATTATCGTGATACGGGTGTACTGCCGTTTACACAAATCGGACACAAGTGCTATTACA
>NZ_KV817572.1:51449-58541 GCF_001814685.1 Prevotella sp. HMSC077E09
CACAAATCGGACACAAGTGCTATTACAAGCGTGAGGATGTGGAAACACTGCTTCTTACGAAGTCGAACAAACCTAAAAACAAAATGATATGATGGAAACAGCAAGAGACTTGAACATGGAGATGGACGAGATGCAGCTGGTTGTCTCGGCATTGAGAGGTGTGGGGAAACGGATTGTGGAAGTGGTACAGACACACAAGCCACTCTTTGCTAGCGAACTTTTCCTCACGGGTAAGGAAGTGTGCGAGCGGCTGTATATCAGTCCCCGTACCTTGCAGGACTACCGAGACAGGAAGATTATTCCCTACACGCAGTTTGCAGGAAAGATACTCTATAAGGCTTCGGATTTAGAAAGGATGTTGGAGGAGAATTACAAAGGAAACGTCATATAGCTTTAACGAAAAATGTGTTCCCGACACACGAAAAGGATACTTTTGATGTGTCGGGAACATCATTTTAAAGCTCAAAATACGATTTTATAACTCACAGATACATAAAGAAACCATTACCGCATCAGTATTAATATTCTTTTCTTCTTCAGCTTTTTATTTGGTTACGATTACTTCAACAGGTCGTAGTTCTTATCTGTCACAGGCTCTAACCATTCATTGTTAGCTCCTTCCTCCGCCTTTGTGGTATAAACAAGGTGTTGAAACCAAGAATCACGAGCTGCACCATGCCAGTGTTTCACACCTTCGGGTACAGTGACAACCATTCCGGATTTTAACGCGACGGCAGTTTTACCCCACTCTTGATACCAACCGCGCCCTGCCACACAGATAAGAACTTGAACACTGTGATGATGAATGTGCCAATTATTACGGCAACGCGGTTCAAAGGTGACGTTATACGGGCCACCATTTTGGCTGTTCATATCGGCTAAATAGCTGTTTCCTATGAAGTATTGCGCATAAGCAGTATTTAGTTCTCCTTTCGGCCATATCTTGAAGTCTACTGTCTCAATTATTTTCGTAGGCAAATTTTGTACGATTCTGAGTGCCTTTTCTACGCGATTGGCCTTAGCCTCACCAACCTTTAAGCGCAAAAGCGATGGAACAGCACGCAGCTCTTCGTCTGTTACCCCCATATTTCGGCAACCAGACACATGTGCGAGGAGCTGGGAATCACAGCCTGGCAGTGCAGATATAGCACCAATAGTTATCAACTCTCGGTCTGCGAAAGTAAGATTATTACGACTGAATATATCACCAAAAAGATGAGCCTTGAGATAATAATCCATCTGGGGAGCAAAAGTATAACAGAAAGGTTTGCCTCCTGTGAGTTGTGTTTGTATGGCAGTTCCCGTCTTCAAAGCATCGTAATCAGTCGGTAGTGCATCTGCTTCAACACCTTTTTCAGTTTTCAAACCCTTTTCCTCTCTTTCCTTGATAACCTGTTGGAGTGCATTCAATGCGTTCAACGAGCGAGGAAATCCTGTGTAGGCATAGAGGTGAGAAAGAGTTTCCTTAGCTTCATTAATGGTCAACTCTTTGTTAAGTCCATCGTTAAGAACAACTTTCAGTCCACTTATATCACCTTTGGCTTCTATTGCAGCTACTGTAATGAAAACCTGTTGTTTACTTGTTAAGCTCATGTTTTATAATCTATATCATATTACATTGAAACCTTGTCAGACATCCTCTGTCTCTGTTAATAGCCCAGCCCTTTGAGCCACAGGTCTACTTTCTGCATACTCTTCCGCACTTCATGACCATAGACAGCAAAGCCTTCCATTACCTTGGCTTTCGGGTATGCGCGTTTCACATCCTCAACGGTATTGGCCAGCCCACTCCCCTCGTGTGTTGTGAAAGGAATAATGGTTTTGCCATTAAGATCGTACTTATCAAAGAAGGTAAACATCACTTGTGGATACGTACCCCACCAAATAGGGCCGCCAATGAAAATTGTATCGTACTGCTCAATATTCTTCACCTCACCCTTAAACGCGGGTTTCTCACCATTTTGAGCTTCTTCCTTTGCGATTTCAATAAGCTGACTGTAGGGCATATCGTATGATTTTTCAGCCACAATCTCAAACTTATCACCTCCTGTGCGTTTCTGAATCTCGTCGGCAACCAGTTTGGTATTGCCCACTTTCACATTCCCTACGCTATAATTCTCGCCTGCATGCGAGAAGAATACGATTAAGACCTTGCTATTATTCATCATCTGATTATTTTCAACTTCCTTTTTCTGTTCTCCACTACATGATACCGATAGAAGTATTTCTATCAGCATTAAAATCATTTTCCTGAATACCATTAGCCATTTATTTGTTAAGTTCTCGTGTATCTCTCCACATAAAGTTGGATATTCGGTTCTTGATATACCATCGCCCGTCTATCTTTTGATATTCATCGTCATAGCGCACTCCTTGCTGGGTTATCGTTCGTTTGCCGTCAACCTTCGCAATCATAGCTACCTGACAATAGCTAATCCCCGTAGCACGGTTACCGTTCAAGGTAACAGTCTGCTGCCCGTTGATGTGATAGATGGTTTCCTGTTTGGCAAGAAAATTTCCAAACGCCTCGGCAATCTGTTTCCTGCCCTTTAACTCTACAGACACCTTTCCATTAATAAGCGTCTTCACCGTTGCATCCTCCGTAAAAAGTTGGGCTTGCAGTTCCGCCTCTTTTGTGTCAGAGAGATTTGAAAATGTGTCTACGAGATTTTTTAAAGCAACGCGGTTTTCAAGTTCCATAATTCGTTGCTCAATTGTTTTATTATTTTGTGAGTCCATTGCCACTACTGATAAAATTGCAATTATACTTAAAATTATCTTCTTCATTTGTCTATCGTTTTTATTACTTTCGCGGGAACTCCCCCCACAACACTATTTGCAGGAACATCTTTGGTTACAACCGCTCCACCTGCAACGACTGCATTCTCACCGACAGTAACGCCAGGCATGATGGTTACCCTGCATCCAATCCACACATTACGCTTAATGGTCACTTTACCACAGATGAGCGTATTGTGGTCATGAAAATCGTGGTTGGTGGTGACTATGGTTACTCCTGGCCCAATCTGAACGTTGTCTTCCACCTCTATGCCACCCGCCGACATCATACAGAGCGAATGGTTGATAAACACATGCTTACCCAGTTTTACCTGGTTGACAAAGTTTATCTGGCAAGGGGTTGCGATATGGGTTGTTTCATCCATTGGCTCATTAAAAAGCCTATCAAAGGCCTGATGAACCTTTATGCGGTCAGGGCGTAACTGGTTAATATCGAATATCGCCATACGCGTGCGATTAATTTCTTCAACTGCATCGGCATAGTCCGCATCACGCATATTAACAGGTTCGCCAGCACGCAGTCGTTCAAACACGTTCTTATCCATAAGTTTCAAGGAGATATTTCACAAATGCGGGGTCGTTGAAATTGATGAAACCTGCATCCGATTGATTCATCGTTTCTATATGAGCCATATCATCATGGCTAAGTGCGAAATCGAATATATCGAAATTCAGTTGCATGCGTTCTATATGACTACTCTTTGGAATAGCCACGATGCCACGTTGTATCAGCCAACGCAGTGCTACTTGTGCTGCCGACTTGCCATACTTCTGCCCAATGGCAATAAGCAACTCACTCTTTACAACACCGTCGGCACCCTCACCGCCAAGCGGTCCCCATGCCATAGTCTTGGTTTCCGTCTCTGCCAATATCGGTTGTATGTTTTGCTGTTGCGCCAAAACATTGCATTGCAATTGGTTAATCATGGGTTTCACGTCTACAAAATGAGCGAAATCAAAGAAACGCCCAGCTTGGAAATTAGAAACGCCAATGGCCCGCACCTTACCCTCGCGATAAGCTTTCTCCATAGCGCGCCAAGTGCCAAACACGTCACCATAGGCTTGGTGAATTAGCAGCAGGTCAACATAATCGGTGTCGAGCTTACGCAGACTTTCGTCAATACTTGCTGCCGCCCTCTCCTCGCCTGCATTGCTTATCCAAACCTTTGTAACCAAGAAAAGCCCTTCGCGCGGAATGCCACTCTTACGCCACGCCCGGCCAACTCCGTCTTCGTTGCCGTAAGCCTGCGCAGTGTCTATCAGCCGATAGCCCACTTTCAGTGCATCACTTACGCAACGCTCGCACTCATCTGGCGACACCCTAAACACACCATACCCCAATAGCGGCATTTCAACACCATTGACTAACTTTACATATTCCATAACTTCTATATTTTAATGTTTACCACTGCAAAGTTACACCTTATCTTCAAGTGGATTGTTTCACTTTTTCACCCTAAGCTTTCACAAAAATGCCCAAACGTTTGGAAATACCTAAAATTAGCCGTAATTTTGTTACATGGAGCAGTTGAAACTTATATATTCCACTGATTTTTACAGCATTAACGACATACAACTAAGCGACTGCTGTGGGCACATGATATGCTTGGAAGGCGAAGGCAGCTTCGTGTTCAACGGGAAATGTTTTCACTTTTGCGCCGGCGACATATTGATTCTCACACAGCCCCACAAATTAAAAAATCTGGCTGCGAGTAAGCGTTTGAGAGTAGAATTCTTTGCCACGCAATACACATTCCTTTTCAAACAGTTGCCATCCAACAGCTTTGCCATCGGGGGCGGCATCAGTCTCTATGCAGACCCCATTATTCATGCTACAAAAGAAGAAGGCGAACGTTTCTTAGCCGACATTCGAATTATCCGCGACCGCATACAAGAAAAGGGCGAACATCGGTTTTATTTGGAAATAATAGCAAGCCTGTGTCGCACGATGATGTACGACCTCTTCTCTTTCCACGCCCACAGAAACGAAACGCAGCAGAGCACCGACCGCCAGAGCTACGTGGTTAAAGAGTTGATGAACATGCTTGCAGCTGGCCAGTCGCGCACAGAACGCAATCTAGGTTACTACGCCAAGCAACTCAACATCACTTCAAAATACTTATCAAAAACGGTGAAACGCACCACGGGCAACAGTGTTACCTCGCTCATTGCCCGCCATACTGTGCCTATTATAAAGGACTATCTCGACAACGACACGCTATCACTCACGCAGATAGCCGACCTCATGGACTTCACTTCGCTCTCTTATTTTAGTCGCTATTGTTCAAAACATCTCGGAATGTCGCCCAGTGAATACCGACAAAGTTTGCAACCAAGAAAATAAAGGCTATTGTGTTTGCTGGCTGTGATTTACACGTATTGTAAAAACAATTTGTTGGGTTTTAGAGTTATCATTTATTGAAATAAAAAGTGTTATCTTTATGAGATAAAACAACACAAGAGTTGCATGAAGAATGTTTTAAACGTTAATCCGGTAATGATTATGTAGATAAAAGACGGTTAGTGAAACTGTGGAAGTTCTTGATTTTGATTATCCTCGGCACTTTAGTTGTCAGTTTAAATCATATTTGGGGGTATCGCCAAAACAATCTTTACAGAATGATGGCATCCTCATTACTTCCTTTATAATCCATGTTTATCTATTCATAAAAGTTCCTTTGTAAAGGTGACATGTAGTCAGACGGTAGTAATAGTAATTTCTACTTTCTGACTACACGCTTTACCTTTTTCTTTCACTGTATGATCCCTCCCTGTAGTAATGTAGTAGGATAATATCGGTGAAAGAGAAAAGTATATCAATTGACACTACCATTGCCATATAGGAATATCTGCTCCATCACAGGTGCAGAGCGCTGCAGTTCTCGACAGATGTATTTCCTGAACAAGCGGGCTTCTGTGCTGTCCAATTGATAAGACAAAGCGATGATGATTGAAAGCGGATAAAGTGGGGCATATTCTCGTAGTCGCCCGTTCACGAATACTTCCAACTCCCCTATATCCCTTTCTTCGGATTGTAGGAGATATGTTTTGAGGAGTAGTTGCAGACAATAATTGAGTTTCCTCCATGTTACATCGAAGAAATCTACCAATTCGCTCTCGGTCATTGCGATTTCGCCTTTGCCTTTACGAGTGATTTGCATATTATCGCCCCACTCGAAATAACTGCGGTCTCCTTTCGTTTGCTGGTGATAGATATTCATACGGCTTCCTCTTTTGTTTCTTCCTTTTGATGTTTCCTTATCAGCCTGTCCATATCCTCCGAAATCTTGTTGTCCGTTACTTGTGCGTAGATTTGAGTGCTTGATATAGAGGCGTGCCCTATCATCTTTGCAATACTTTCTATTGGAATGCCTGCACTTAAACTCATTGTGCCGAACGTGTGCCTTGCCATATGATAGGACAACCGTTCCCTGATACCGCAAGCCTTGCCCACGATGCTCAGCTTTGCACTCATTACGCTACGGCTGCAATCACAGTGAAAGACAAGGTCGTTTCCTTTTTCTTTCACCGTCTTCCGTTCTTTGTTTCTTTCCTGCTCTGCCTTGCATTGCTTGATGATGACTTCCGCTATGGGATGCAGTGGCACAACAAACTCCACCTTTGTCTTCTGCCTTTCTTTACGGATATATTTCTGTCCGTCGGCTGCCGTTTGAATGTGTCCAAATTGCAAATGTTCCATATCAGCAATAGCCAATCCCGTAAAACAAGAAAAGATAAACATCCGTCTTGCTTGTTCTGCTTCCTTATCAATTACTCTCAATGCCATGAGTTTTGCAACATCGCTCTTTTGCAGAAAGCGTATCTTCTGTTCCGCTTTCTCATATTTAACGTGAGTTCGACGAATTCAGAACAATGCAAGCTGTGTGTCCATAGTCCTTTGTACATTATTAATACAAGGCTTCTTTGGAAACAGACAATAGGCGGCAATGGCTCCTAATAAGTTGACGCTGAAATTGTCAAAGCATCTATGTCTGGAGTGCTCTACTTGTGCAATGTTCTTAAGTTCATCATTCACCGTTTCTATAATGGCTCTTTTTCTGAGTAAAAGTCTGTCTGAAACACTCATTAAAGCTCCTTTCATGTTACTTTTCAATTTGGTTATAAGCTGTATTCCATCAACAAAAAGCCTTTGAAAGAGGTTCTTGCTGATGTACCCTTTGTCACCGAATAGCTTACCATGTATGAAATCTATGAATGCTTTGTATTCCAAAGGCTTACGGTCATCAACATCTCCCGGCGTTATCATAAAGTTGAGAAGCTCTCCTTTCTCAT
>NZ_KV817572.1:58641-58855 GCF_001814685.1 Prevotella sp. HMSC077E09
TTATCATAAAGTTGAGAAGCTCTCCTTTCTCATTGCAAATCAAATGCAATTTGAAACCAAAGAACCAACCCATAGAGCATTTTCCTCTTTGGGCTATGCCTTTGAAAACTTTGTAAATATGTATTCTTTGGTTTTTGCAGACACGCAATGGTGTGCTATCAACGAAGCTTATACCCGTGCATTTGCCCAACAGAACCTTCTTGATAAACAAGGT
>NZ_KV817572.1:58955-62559 GCF_001814685.1 Prevotella sp. HMSC077E09
GCTTGTGGAGATATTGTTAGTCAGTGAACAAGTATACAGTGGACAAGTAAACGAGTTGATAGTTTACGAGTGAACGAGTTAATAGTTAACAAGTGGACGGTAGACGAGTAAACGGGTTGCTTGATAAAATATAAAAGCAATAGACAATAAGCAAGACAAATAACTTGTCAACCAGTCAACGTGTCAACAGAAACAGTTTACGAGTAAACGAGTAGACAAGTAAACAAGTTGCTTGATGTAATGACAGCAGCGAATAAGACAAATAACTTGTCAACCTGTCAACTGCAGACTTGTCAACTGAAAACGAGACATCAGGTGGTTATTGCGGTGGGGTCCCACCTCTTCCCATTCCGAACAGAGAAGTTAAGCCCACTTGCGCCGATGGTACTGCAATGCAATGCGGGAGAGTAGGTAGCCGCCTCCTTTCAGCCGGAGCCCCGAGGATACAATATTCTCGGGGCTCCTTTTTTGTATTGGTCCTTTTTCCAAGTCTCCTCCCTATGCCTTTCAGGGAGCCCTATTTCAGCCAACTCTTATTGGGAGCTGTCATCTTCTTTTCATCCATTCACAAGGGAAAGGAATCCTTCCCATGTTGCCTTCCCTGTAACTTGCATCCTATTCCTCTCGCATTCTGACGCTGGGTACTGTCTTTCAAAGTGTGTAAGTATTCCTTCTATTCTATTCCCTCTTTCCATTCGTTTTCTATTTTCTGTTTCCAGTTTTTAAATTGATATATTCTTCTGGCGTATGTCTTCTTTGTTTCCTCCATAGCCACAGCAGCCAATAGGAATATCACCGCCTTGTCTGACGGCATAGAGGTTCTCATACTTGTACGTTTCAAAGTCAAGGGTTGGGGTTGGTATTATCTCTCTACGGTAATTGATGACTACAGCAGGTATATCATCCATTGGGAGTTATGTTCGAGTATGACCTCTGAAGATGTATCCAGAACAATAGATAAAGCAGTTGAAAAGTCTGGAGTTACACACCAGAATCCTCCAAACCTACTCTCAGACAATGGACCATGTTATATTGCTTCCTCTCTCAAATACTATCTCTGTAAGGAATATAATATCAAGCATATCCATGGTAAGCCCTTGCATCCTCAGATACAAGGAAAAATAGAACGATATCACAGATCGATGAAAAATGTGATAAAACTAAATCATTATTTCTGTCCCTCAGAATTAGAAAAGGCGATAGAGCAATGGGGGAACTATTATAATGAAAGAAGATTTCATGAGTCCCTCGATAACCTCACACCAAGGGACGTATATCTGGGACAAGGGGAGAAAATAAAGAAAATAAAGAAAATACGAGAAATAATAAAGCAAAATTCAATCAACAAAAGAATTTTTGATAATAAAACAATGAAATATCAGAGTAAATAACTATATTTGCAGTTGTGCATTTTTGCTTGGCAACGTACAAGCAAACCAACTCATTGGGGGATACTAGAAAGCATATATAACAACTTCAAGAAGGAAATATGAAAGAGCTATTGTTTTTTATCTCTATCATTCTTTGCTTGCTATTTACATCCTGTAGCAAAGGAGTTAAAGTAGAAGTGGATGATGTAAATGCTTGTTGCGATACATCCATTTTTAGAGGTGTAAAAGAAAACATGATGTTTGGTGAGCTTTGCTCCATTCTTGGTGAACCAAATGAATATATAGATAAAAAAGAAGGTGATGAAGAAAGCCACAATCCTATCTATTACTTCAAGGAAGGAAAGTTGGAATGTTATTGGAGTGGTAGTAAAAGGGATGAAATAGGTGTTGTAATTTACACCCCATATCAGAATCACACTTATAGGATTCAAGATTTTCTAAAGCTATCATTAGATAAATACGGGATAGATGAAGCAACCAAGGAAGTTAACATCTACCAAGATGGGGATTTGTACTTTTCGCTAACATTAGATAACTATAAGATTCAAAGAATATGGAAAAGATAAAACAACTTATAAAGCAAGTTATAGCCTATTGCAATGGCATTGATAACTTCTACTTTAAGTTTATCCTTACAATCATTGCTATAGCCCTAATATGGATAGCAATAGGAATAGAAGATGTAGTTGAAAATATGCCATATTGATTGGTCGATTAAAAAGAAAGATATGTTAGCATACTTAATTTTAGGCACTTTAGTAACAGCTGCTATTGTTTATTTCCTTTGTGGAATGAGTGAAAACAATGATACCAAGGAAGATTCTAAAGCTGGTTGTATTACAAGCCTAGTATGGGGCTTTGTTATGACAGGTATAATGGTACTGATAATGATGCTTGGAAAGGACTAAACCCCAACATAGACATATTAAAATAGCCCAACCTACCATCAAGTAAGTTGGGCTTATTCTATGCTTTATTTTTCCACCACAAGGCTATCAATCCTATAGCTACTACTACATCCACCACATTCCACATATCCCTACCAAGGACAATTTTAGCGAAGGGTTGGAATAGTAGTACCAAGGCTCCAGCTACCACACATAAAGGTAGATTTTTTTGATTGTAAAAACTGAAAGCCATACAACCAAACACCACCATAGCTACAAACCTTATCAAGGTATAATAGCCATAAGGCATAGGGAAAAGGCAAAGTAACAAGGCTATTGCCAATCCCAATCCTACATTTGCAAGCTGCTTATTCATCTTATTCCGTTTTATTGTCAGCTACCCATTTGCCAAACTTGATGATATATCTACCTAGAATTGTACGTTGTCAAACAAAAGTGCACAACTGCAAATATAGTTATTTACTCTGATATTTCATTGTTTTATTATCAAAAAAATCTTTTGTTAATTGAATTTTGCTTTATCGTTTCTCTTATTCTCTTGATTTTCTCTCCTTGTCCTAGATATACGTCCCTTGGTGTGAGATTATCGAGTGATTCATGAAATCTTCTCTCATTATAATATTCCACCCATTGGGCGATAGCTTTTTCTAATTCTGAGGGACAGAAGTAATGATTTAGTTTAACGTGAGTTCGACGAATTCAGAACAATGCAAGCTGTGTGTCAAAGTTCCTTTGTACATTGATGCGCGGCTTCTTTGGAAACAGACAATAGGCAGCAATAGCCCCTAATAAGTTGACGATGAAATTGTCAAAGCATCTATGTCTGGAGTGTTCCACTTGGGCAATGTTCTTAAGTTCATCATTCACCGTTTCTACAATAGCTCTTTTTCTGAGTAACAGTCTGTCAGAAACGCTCATCAAAGCCCCTTTCATATTGCTTTTCAGCTTAGTAATAAGTTGTATTCCATCTACGAAAAGCCTTTGGAAGAGATACTTGCTGATGTAGCCCTTGTCACCGATCAGCTTGCCATATATGAATTCTACAAACGCTTTGTATTCCAAAGGCTTACGATCATCAACATCTCCCGGTGTTATCATAAAGTTGAGAAGCTCTCCTTTCTCATTACAAATCAAATGTAATTTGAAACCGAAGAACCAACCCATGGAGCATTTTCCTCTTTGGGCTATACCTTTGAAAACCTTGTGAATATGTATTCTTTGGTTCTTGCAGACACGCAGTGGTGTGCTATCAACGAAGCTTATACCCGTGGATTTGCCCAACAGAACCTTCTTGATAAACAAGGT
>NZ_KV817572.1:62659-62926 GCF_001814685.1 Prevotella sp. HMSC077E09
CCTTCTTGATAAACAAGGTTAAGGGTACGGCTACATCCCTTTCCAATTCTACTAAACGGTTATAAGAAACAACTTTTGGAAACAGATGGCGAAGCTGCTTACATACTTTTTCAAGATAGAAATGTTTAAAGCAGCGATAACCAGAATCGTGGAATAGAATCATTATCAGCATAACTTCTGCCTTTGACATTGTAGAATTTCTATGATATTTCCTTTTTCCTGTAGGTTTTAGAGTATATTTTGCTGTCATTGCATCAAAAAACTTGC
>NZ_KV817572.1:63026-63614 GCF_001814685.1 Prevotella sp. HMSC077E09
CCTTCTTGATAAACAAGGTTAAGGGTACGGCTACCTCCCTTTCCAATTCTAGTATACGGTTGTATGAGACAACTTTAGGAAACAAATGACGCAGATGCTTACATACTTTTTCAATATAGAAATATTTAAAGCAACGATAACCAGAGTCGTGAAAAAGAATCATTATCAGCATGACTTCTGCCTTTGACATCGTGGAATTACGATGATATTTTCTTTTTCCGGTAGGTTTTAGCGTATATTTTGCGGTCATAGCATCAAAAAACTTGCAGAAGTCATCTGCCATACAAAATATTTCTGTAACTTTGTCCTCGGTGATCATAGCGATTTTTGTTTGTAACTGTTTGTATTTTAGCTCCTTAAAGTTACAACAAATTTCGCTAATCACCAAATTTATAGACATTTATAATTCGTCGAACTCACGTTATTTAGCATTCTCAAAGGGATTGCAACGGATGATTCTTTGACTGACCGCACGATACATAAGCCTACTCAACCAACAAAGGTAACGATTTAGGGTAGCTGTTGCCAAGCCTCGTCTTTTCAGATAGAAACGATATTCTTCAAACAAGTCTTCCGTTATAGTGGCTA
>NZ_KV817572.1:63714-110342 GCF_001814685.1 Prevotella sp. HMSC077E09
TTACAACAAATTTCGCTAATCACCAAATTTATAGGCACTTATAATTCGTCGAACTCACGTTATTAATAACAAATATAAACAAAATTATGAGACATCTATTTTCTGTCCTTCTCTTCGTGGGAACACTAATAGGCACAAGTAGTTTTATGTATGAAACGACATCTACAACCCGCGCAGAAAACATTAGTTTGCAGACGCAAAAGAAGTATAAGGGGAGGAAAGCTTGTAAGCGTTCGAAAGCCCGTAAGCCAAGTGTCCATAAGAAAAAATCTACCCGCTCTGTTAAAGTAGGTCGGGTTGTATACATCACTCCTACAGGTTCTTGTTACCATTCACGAACATCTTGTCCTGCATTATGGCGTGGAAACTACTCTCGCACATCTTTAAGTTCTGCACGAAGTGAAGGCTATCGTTCATGTTCAAGATGCTATTAACATAACGAGAATTCGTCGAACTCACGTTATTTACTCAAAAAGTAACCTCCAGCGGCATCTTTTGGTCAAAAATATTCATTCTTCTAAGAGTATATGGGGGAAAATTGAGAGGGTAGTAGGTTTTGCAGAGGTCTCTCCATGTTGGAAAGCCTTGCAATCTGCATCAAGTTGCATGCTGTTCTGACGCAGATTGGAGTGCGATTTGAGTCAGATTACATAGTGAAATCAGTTATTTCTTCTTCAGGATGAGGTGTTTGGGGATTTTAACCCACTTTCGGTTTACTGCAATTTTAATCGTACTTCCCTCTTTCTGCTGCAATTCATAGGTGCCGTCAGGAAGTTTCTTGAGGATAGCTTCAAGGTCTTCACTGCCATAGTCGTTGGTAATAGCGAGTTTGGCCGTGGTAGAATCTTTCAGTTCTGCACTTGTGAAAAGCCATTTACGCACATCACGCTTTGCACCAAAGTAACCAGGAAGTTCGCCAAAAATCTCTTGACCAGGAACTTTGATATTATTGTGATAAAAGTCCATCTCTATATATACCTGATACTCATCATTATACAGATATCCTTTGAAAATGCTGTCTTTTTGAGCTTTTATTGTGAGAGCCGACAATAGGGTAAAAGCTATAATCAATGTCTTCTTCATATTTGTTCTTATCTTTGTTTTTTGCAAAGATATATTGTTTCATCAAGAAAAGCCTATATTTTTGCAAATATGAGCATGAATACTTGCTTTTTTTGGAATTTTATATTATCTTTGCCCTGCTATTATTAGTCTTTGTAATGGGTAAGAAGATGAAAGTTCCCAATTATATATTTGAATCAAGTTGGGAAGTATGTAACAAGGTTGGTGGTATTTACACCGTGTTATCAACACGCGCAAAAACTTTGCAGGACGAGATGAAGGATCGTGTGATTTTCATTGGTCCGGATTGTTGGGGAAAGGCCAACAGTCCTTATTTTATAGAAGATTTGACTTTATTTTCAGATTGGCGCATAAAGACCCAGGCTGAAGATGGATTGAAAGTGAAAGTTGGCCGTTGGGATATTCCGGGTCAGTCGATTGCTATTTTGGTTGATTTTCAATCTTATTTTGCTGTCAAAGACCAAATTTATGGTCAGTTGTGGGAGGACTTTAAGGTTGACAGTCTTCATGCCTATGGCGATTATGACGAAGCCAATATGTTCTCATATGCTGCAGCCAAGGTGGTAGAAAGCTTTTATCACCGCAACATAGACAAAGCGGCCAAGGTCATTTATCATGGTAATGAATGGATGACATGTCTTGGTTTACTCTATATCAGGAAACATGTTCCAGAGATTGCTACTATTTTTACGACTCATGCAACGAGCATAGGGCGTAGCATAGCAGGCAATAACAAGCCGCTTTATGAATATCTGTGGGCCTATAATGGTGACCAGATGGCAGCTGAACTCAATATGCAGAGCAAGCATTCTATTGAAAAGCAGGCCGCACATTTCGTAGACTGTTTTACTACGGTGAGTGATATTACGGCACGAGAATGCAAGGAACTTCTTGACAAACCTGTAGACTTTGTTCTTCCAAATGGTTTTGAGAACAACTTTGTGCCCAAGGGAGCTGCTTTCACTGCTAAGCGTAAGCAGGCAAGAAAGACTTTGCTCCGCGTAGCTAATGCCTTGACTGGCGACCATTTTGATGACGACACGCTGATTATTTCAACCAGCGGGCGTTATGAATTCCGCAACAAAGGCATTGATGTTTTTATAGAAGCTATGAACCAGTTGCGGTTTGCAGAAGACCTTGATAAGCAGGTTGTTGCTTTCATAGAGGTGCCGGGCTGGGTGGCAGGGCCACGGGAAGACCTGCAGGAACGGCTGAAGAGTGGCCGTAACTTTGACAGTCCACTCCCTAATCCCACCTATACGCATGGGCTGCATGACTTTGACAGCGACCGCGTGCTGTGCATGATGAATGCTCTCGGTATGCACAATGAGAAGACCGACCGTGTGAAAATAATCTTCATCCCCTGCTATCTCACGGGCCAAGACGGTATTCTCAATCTTTCTTATTATGACGTTGTGTTAGGTAATGACCTTTGTGTCTATCCCTCTTATTATGAGCCGTGGGGCTATACTCCATTGGAGGCTGTGGCTTTCAAGGTTCCATGTATCACGACAGACCTTGCAGGATTTGGTCTTTGGGCCAATCAGGTGAAAGGCAGTTATAGTGAAATTGAAGATGGTGTGAAGGTCATTCATCGCACAGACTATAATTATCAGGAGGTGGCTGCAGCCATCAAAGATACTGTTGTCAAATATGCATCGCTCACGGATAAAGAAGTGAAATCTTGCCGAAGTCATGCCGACAACCTCTCTCGAAAAGCTTTATGGAGCAAATTTATTGCTTATTATCATGAAGCTTATGATTTTGCTTTGCGTCATGCCGAAGCACGAATGGATAAATAATTTTTGAGATTTAAATAAATTGAGATTTATGAAAATTAAAGCTGATTACGTGAATACTCCTCAATGGAAGGAGTTGACAGTGAAGTCTCGACTTCCAGAGCAGTTGAAATGTCTCGACGAACTGGCACACAATCTATGGTGGGCTTGGGACTATGAGGCAAGAGATCTCTTCAAGAGTCTTGACGAAACTCTTTACGAAGAAGTGCTTCACAACCCTGTTGTGCTTCTTGAACGCTTGAGCTATGACCGCAAGGAAGCTATCGTAAAGGATAAGGCAATCATGAAAAAGGTAAAGGATGTCTATGCAAAGTTCCGCGCCTATATGGATGTGAAGCCCGATAAGAAACGTGCTTCTGTAGCCTATTTCTGTATGGAATTCGGTCTGAGTCAGGTGCTCAAGATTTATTCCGGTGGTCTTGGTATGCTTGCCGGTGACTATCTTAAAGAAGCTTCAGACAGCAATGTCGACATGTGTGCAGTAGGTTTCCTCTATCGTTATGGCTATTTCACCCAGAGCTTGAGCATGGATGGTCAGCAGATTGCAAAATATGATGCACAGAACTTCAACTCACTTCCTATAGAGCGTGTGCTTGATGAAAATGGTAACCCAGTGATTGTTGATGTTCCCTATACCAATTATCAGGTTCATGCTTATGTATGGCGTGCCAATGTCGGTCGCATCAGTCTTTATCTGTTGGATACCGACAACGAGCTCAACTCTGAGTTTGACAAGCCTATCACTCACAGCCTTTATGGTGGTGATTGGGAGAATCGACTGAAACAGGAGATACTTCTTGGTATCGGTGGTATTCTGACATTGAAGAAATTAGGCATCAAGAAAGATATATACCATTGTAATGAGGGCCACGCAGCACTCTGCAACTTGCAGCGACTCTGTGACTATGTAGAGGGAGGACTTTCTTTCAATCAGGCTATGGAGCTTGTGCGTGCATCTTCACTCTACACGGTTCATACGCCGGTTCCTGCCGGTCATGATTATTTTGACGAGGCTCTTTTCGGCAAGTATATGGGTGGTTATCCTGAAAAACTCGGTATTTCTTGGGATGAACTCGTGGGTATGGGACGTCAGAACCCCGATGATCATGGTGAGCGTTTCTGCATGAGTACATTTGCTTGTAACACCTGTCAAGAGGTGAATGGTGTGAGCAAATTGCATGGCTGGGTCAGCCAGAAGATGTTTGCGCCATTGTGGAAAGGCTATTTCCCAGAGGAAAACCACGTTGGCTATGTGACCAATGGTGTACACTTCCCAACATGGGCAGCTACAGAGTGGCGTCATATCTATGACAAGTATTTCGACAAGAACTTCATGAATGACCAGAGCAATGAAGAAATCTGGCATGCCATCGACAATGTTCCTGATGATGAAATCTGGGAAACACGTATGGCATTGAAGAAGAAGTTGGTTAACTATATCCGCGAGAAGTTCACAGAGTCATGGCTTCGTAACCAGGGAGATCCAGCTCGTGTGGTTTCACTCTTGCAGCGCATCAACCCCAATGCATTGATGATTGGTTTCTGCCGTCGCTTTGCAACCTATAAGCGTGCACATCTGCTGTTCACGGATATTGACCGTTTAGCAAAGATTGTCAATGATCCGGAACATCCGGTTCTGTTCTTCTTCTCGGGTAAAGCTCACCCTGCTGACGGTGCAGGTCAGGGCTTGATCAAGAAGATTTATGAAATCAGTCAGCGTCCGGAATTCCTTGGTAAGATTATCTTCCTCGAAGACTACGACATGCAGCTTGCGCGTCGTTTGGTTTCCGGTGTTGATATCTGGATGAATACTCCTACACGTCCGCTTGAGGCTTCTGGTACATCCGGTGAGAAAGCCGAGATGAATGGAGTTGTCAATCTCTCTGTACTTGACGGTTGGTGGGTTGAAGGATATCGTGAGGGTGCTGGTTGGGCATTGCCTGAAAAGCGCACTTATGAGAACCAGGCTTACCAGGATCAGCTTGATGCTGCTACTATCTATGGCCTGTTGGAGAACGATATCATCCCATTGTACTACAACCGTAACAAGAAAGGTTATAGCGAAGATTGGATCAAGGTGGTTAAGAACTCAATCTCAACCATTGCACCTCATTATACAATGAAGCGCCAGTTGGATGACTACTATGATAAGTTCTACAACAAGCAGGCACTCCGTTTCAAGAAACTTGCAGAGAAGGATTGCCGCTTGGCAAAGGATATTGCACAGTGGAAAGAAACTGTTGCTGAGCGTTGGGATGCAATCCATGTGGTCAGCAGGGACACTTCGCTGATTGATAATGGCGGGGAAACAGGAAAGAAGTACACAATGACCTATGTCATTGATGAGCAGGGACTCGATGATGCAGTCGGACTGGAGTTGGTTGTACTGAAGAACAATCTCGCCGGTGACGATCATGAGGTATATGCAGTTCATCCGTTCAAGATGAAGAGTCATGAGGGTAACCTCTATACTTTTGCAGCAACGATTGAACCGGATGAAGCAGGTGCATTCAGAAGCTGCGTGCGCATGTATCCGAAGAATGTCAACTTGGCTCATCGTCAAGACTTCTGCTATGTAAAGTGGCTTGACTGATTTGATTTGAAATCAGAATAAATTGTAACGGGAACAGGCTTATTGCCAGTTCCCGTTTTTTTTGATGATATAGTCGTCATAAAATGTAAATGAAATCCATATCCATGGTTTTATTTCCGGGAGGGAGGATTGAATTCTTCAGTATAATCAAATGTTTCAATGTGGAATTTATCCTTTACCAAAATTAACTATAATTGCTCTCATGAAATTTATACATTTGCAATGATACACTTTCGAGCTCTAAATATGCAGTGTGTCTTTCGTAACTGTAATATATTGATGGTCATCGTGTTACATGATTTGAAATGAACTGTGTTTCATTTTCATGTTGGAGGTGTTGCAACTTGGGTTGAATGAGCGTGTAATCAGCGTCATATTAGCGTGTAATTAGCGTCATAATGCGCGGTAAAGTGACTGAGATTGCAATGCGAGAAGATAGAAGCAGAGATGCTGATGTTGTGAAATGATATTGACATTTATCATAAATGAGGCTTTCTATCACTGGTGTTCATATTGTGAACAGATGAGACAGAAGTATTATGTTTGCAATAAAAAGTTTGGTCTTCAGTTGTAAATATGAAGTTAATTCAATTCTGATGAAAACGAATAAAGCGGGCAATTGCAATGCCTGCATTTGCCCGCTTAGTTTATTTTCTGTTCTCTTTTTTATACCAGATACTGTGATGAGATGCTCTCGTTATCCACTACGCGACGGATTGTTTCGGCAAACATGTCGGCAACCGACAGCTGCTTGACCTTTGCACTGCGGTGAGAGTAGGGGATAGAATCTGTGAAAATGATTTCTTCGAGAGCCGAAGCCTGCACGCGTTCTGAAGCGGGGCCACTCATGACACAGTGTGATGCGCAGGCCCGAACAGTCTTTGCACCAGCCTCTTTCATGATGTCGGCAGCCTTGGTAATGGTGCCCGCTGTGTCAACCATATCGTCGATAATCACTACATTCTTGTCCTTTACGTCACCGATAATCTGCATGGTGGCTACAACGTTTGCACGGGCACGCGTCTTGTTGCAAAGCACAAGTGGGCATCCTAAATATTTAGCGTAGGTGTTGGCACGCTTCGAACCGCCTACATCAGGCGATGCAATCACGAGGTCTTTCAGGTGAAGACTCTGCAGATAAGGCAGGAGAACGCCTGAAGCATAGAGGTGGTCAACGGGAACATCAAAGAACCCTTGGATCTGATCGGCATGGAGATCCATCGTGATCAGTCGGTCGATGCCTGCCACACTCAGCAGGTCGGCAACGAGTTTAGCGCCAATGCTTACTCTCGGTTTGTCTTTACGATCCTGGCGTGCCCAGCCAAAATAAGGAACAACGGCGATGATGTGGCGTGCGGAAGCACGTTTGGCAGCATCTATCATCAATAAGAGTTCCATGAGATTGTCGGAATTTGGGAATGTACTCTGAACGAGGAATACGTCGCGTCCGCGGATAGATTCCTCATAAGATACGGCAAACTCTCCGTCGGAGAACTTGGTTACAACCAGATTTCCTAATGGACAGCCCAAACTGGCACAAATCTTTTCTGCAAGGTATCGTGTGTTTGTACCTGAGAAAACCAAAAAAGAGTTCTTTTCACTCATTTCTAATAGTGTTTTATATTGATATGTTAACGTCTGTCAGATAAGACCTGATGTGAGTAATTACTTCTTATGGGATTGATTTCGAAGCGTAATAATGAGTGCTGACATGTTGCGAATAAAGCAGACAAGACTGTTTTCTGAAGATGCAGAAAGCCAAATTCCTCGTAGGAAAGTGAGGACGGTCTTTTGTCTTTATTCACGTGGAATGCAGATTTCATCAACATGATTAGCTTCATTGCGTTTCGACTTTGATGCTGCAAATGTATGAAAATTCTGCCAAACAAGCAATTATATCATCGTAAAAAGTTACCTTTGCACCAGGAATTTTAATTTTAATCAATGATGAAATTGAACCTCGAAACGTTTTCAGGCATCAGCCAACCGATATATATTCTTGAGGAGGCACGGCTGCGTCGCAATCTTAATCTCATTGCAAATGTAGCACGTGAGGCTGATGTGGAGATTATCCTTGCGTTCAAGGCTTATGCACTTTGGAAGACTTTCCCCATTTTCCGCGAGTATATTCATGCTACAACGGCAAGTTCTCTCTCTGAGGCTCGGTTGGCACTTGAGGAATTTGGCAGTAAGGCGCACATGTTCTCACCGGCTTATACCGATGATGAAATTGACGAGATAGCCCGCTGTTCGAGTCATTTGCAGTTTAATTCGCTTACTCAATATGCGCGTTACCATGAGCGGGCACGCAGGGTGAATCCTACGATTAGCTATGGGCTGCGTGTCAACCCCGAGTATTCGGAAGTGGGAACCGACCTTTATAATCCCTGTGCTCCGGGTACAAGGTTTGGTATCAGTGCCGATAAAATGCCCGAAATGCTGCCTGATGACATTGAAGGTTTCCATTGTCATTGCCATTGTGAGAGTGGAGCTGACGTGTTTGAGCGTACATTAAAGCATATAGAAAATAAGTTCTCGCGTTGGTTCCCACAACTGAAATGGATTAATTTTGGTGGTGGCCATCTGATGACACGTCATGACTACGACACGCTGTTGCTCGTCGATATATTGCAGAAATTCCATGTGCGCTATCCTTGGTTGAAAGTGATTTTAGAGCCGGGAAGTGCTTTTGCCTGGCAAACGGGTCCCTTGGTGAGCCAAGTTGTAGATGTTGTTGAAGACCATGGTATCAAGACCGCCATTCTGAATGTCAGCTTCACATGCCACATGCCCGACTGTTTGGAGATGCCTTATAACCCAGCTGTGCGTAGAAGTGAATATATAGAAGCTGACGACAAGAGTTCTCCTTATATATATAGGCTTGGAGGAAACTCGTGCCTCAGTGGTGATTTCATGGGTTATTGGAAGTTTGATCATGCTTTGCAGGTGGGCGAAAACGTGATTTTCGAAGACATGTTGCATTACACAACAGTAAAAACCAATATGTTTAACGGTATCTCTCATCCCGCCATTGGACTTGCCAAACTTGATGGAACACTTGAGGTGTTGCGTAAATATGGTTATGAAGACTATCGTGATAGAATGGATTGAACGTGAAATCTGATTTTTTCTTCAAAAAAACAAAGCAAAAGTTTGCAGGTTAAAAAAAAAGCCTTACCTTTGCAACCGCATTTAGCGAAATGTTCCTTGCAAAGGATAATTGCGGAAATAGCTCAGTTGGTAGAGCACAACCTTGCCAAGGTTGGGGTCGCGGGTCCGAGTCCCGTTTTCCGCTCAACATTCTGAATACACCATTAAGAAGGTTTTTTCCTTCGTTTGCCCAGGTGGCGGAATTGGTAGACGCGCACGTTTCAGGTGCGTGTGTTTCACGACGTGCAGGTTCGAGTCCTGTTCTGGGCACTTTTATTCAGAATGCTTTTACATGTTGGAGAGGTGGCGGAATTGGTAGACGCGCTACTTTGAGGGGGTAGTGTCAATTGTGACGTGGGAGTTCGAGTCTCCTCCTCTTCACATCGTAATAAATGTTTTTTATTTCTCTGCGGAAATAGCTCAGTTGGTAGAGCACGACCTTGCCAAGGTCGGGGTCGCGGGTTCGAGTCCCGTTTTCCGCTCTTTCTTCTAAGGGAAACATACACATCAATGAATTTATATTTAAGATATTTTGATCGCGAGACGCTGGTTTCAAACGTGGAAGAGGCGCTTGATTTTCTGAGTTCTATTCCAGAGATAGGTCTGAATCCTGATTTGGAAGCAGATATTCGGGATTATGTTGCCAGTGATGTTTGCTATCCGAAGCGTTATAAAGTGCGTCAGCGTGTTTATTTTATTATCATCAAGACTATGGCTACCACCATGGAAGATTTCAAGGATAAGAAGGCTGTTCGTCAGATGTCTCCGGTTGTTGACAAGCATGATTTGGCTGCTTCGACAATGACACGGCTTACAGAAATGCAGCCGGGATGGTATGAAGGAACGCTCGATTTCAAGCGCGTTGTGATGATTCCTGCTACAGGTAAGCATGAATACAGAGATACTCATTTCGTTGCCCAGTGTAAGGCCAACTCCGGACAGGACTGCTATGCACGCATCGTTGAATATCTGCGCAGCCGTGTTGACGGTCGTTCTCAGTTCCCCTCTGCCAAGGGAAAGAATTTCCATTTCAAGTATCTTGGCATGTGGAAATAGGCTATAAGTATAGAGAGTATTGTATAATATCATCAATAATCCATTTTGAACGATGAATAAGGTAATGCTTATCGGCAATGTCGGGAAAGAACCTGATGTACGTTATTACGACCACGATCAGGCTGTAGCCCAGTTTCCATTGGCTACGACAGAGCGTGGCTATACGCTTCAGAATGGAACCAAGGTGCCCGATCATACCGATTGGCACACGATAATGGTGTGGCGTGGCTTGGCTAAGATAGTGGAGAAGTATGTTCATAAGGGCGACAAACTCTACATTGAAGGCCGTATCCGTTACCGCACTTATGACGACCAAAAAGGTCAGCGCCGTTATGTTACGGAGATTTTGGCTGAAAATATAGAACTACTCACACCTAAGTCGGAAGGCAATGACAATGTTGCCACGTCGCAGTCTGCCCAGTCACAGACACAGAAGACAAGTCAGTGTGAGACAACAGTAGCGGAGGAAGACGACGCCTTACCGTTTTAAGAAGTAAAAAACATCAACTTTTGGATATCACCTCTTTTATTGAAACTTTTTCAGATGTAAGTTTTCAATCGCCTTCGATTGGAGTCATCTTGTGCATGCTATTGGCGGCAGTATTGTTGTTACTGTCAGGTTTTGCCAGTGGTTCAGAAATCGCATTTTTCAGTCTTTCGCCTACAGACATTGCTGAACTCGACCCCGAGCACAATGCGAAAGACCAAAACATAGATCTCCTTTGCACTGACAGTGAGCGGACGCTTGCTACGATTTTGATTACCAACAACTTTGTCAATGTGACCATTATCATGCTGTGCAACTTCATTTTTGCTTCGATGATTAAGTTCGGTCCTAAGGCAGTATGGCTTGAATTCCTTAGTCTTACGGTGTTGTTGACATTCTTACTCTTGCTTTTCGGCGAGATTATGCCCAAGGTCTACAGTCGGCAAAATTCATTGAAGTTCTGTCGTTTCGCTGTCGGTGGTGTGCTTTTCCTGCGCAAACTGTTCTGGCCTTTTGAGACAGTGCTAATCAAGAGCGGTGTCTTTGCGGAGAAAGTGGTGCAGAAAAAGAACCGCCAGCTGAGTGTTGATGACCTTGAACAGGCGCTTGAACTTACCGACAAGGAAGATATCAAAGACGAGCAGAGCATGCTTCAGGGCATTATCCGCTTCGGTGATGAGACGGCTAAAGAGGTCATGACCTCGCGTCAAGACATTGTAAATCTTGACATTCGAAGCAGTTTCACAGAGGTTCTGAAGTGCGTAATCGATAATAATTATAGCCGAATACCTATCTATCAAGACAATACCGATAATATCCGAGGCATCCTTTACATCAAGGATTTGCTCCCTCATCTGTCGAAATCTGCTGCATTCCGCTGGCAGAGTCTCATACGGCCACCTTATTTCGTGCCCGAAACCAAGAAGATAGACGACTTGTTGCGTGAGTTCCAGGAGAACAAGGTGCATATTGCCATTGTCGTAGATGAATATGGAGGCACAAGCGGATTGATTACCTTGGAAGATATTCTGGAAGAGATTGTCGGCGAAATCAACGATGAATATGATGAAGAAGAGAAGTTCTATTCGAAACTCAACTATAACACTTATGTCTTCAAGGGTAAGGTATTGCTGACTGATTTCTGTAAGATCCTCAATATTGACGATGATGAATTTGCCGATGTAGAGGGTGATGCTGACTCTCTGGCAGGTTTACTTTTAGAGTTGAAAGGCGATTTCCCGAGTGCTCATGAGAAGATAGAATTCAAGAATTTCACGTTTGAAATTCTCTCTATCGAGGAGCGCCGCATTGCCAAGGTGAAAGTGATTGTTCATCCAAAATCTTGATTCCGTGCCACTGTTGTCTGTTAGAAATCTTGCGCCCGATGTTCGGTTGGGCATATGGAAGATAGAGGAAACCGTAGAAAATTTCCTCTCTTCATCGCCGCAGCTCATTGCCGTTTACCGACAGGAGATAGCTGCTTACAAGAGCCATACACGCCAGTTGGAAGAACTGGCGGTTTATTCTTTGTTGTGGAAAATGGCAGGTAGTCCGTTGACGATTACGCATAACGCGGTCGGAAAACCATTTGTGAATGGCTGGCACATCAGTATCAGTCATACGAAAGGCTATGCAGCCGTTATTATTTCGCCAACCGTAGAGGTGGCTATTGACATTGAATATCGCAGTAATCGTGTCAACAGAGTTGCCAATCGCTTCATACGTTCAGATGAAGAAGCGCCAGACATTATCGGTCAGTTAATTAACTGGTGTGCCAAGGAAACGCTCTATAAATACTGTTCTACACAAAATCTCCAGTATTTTGAAATGAAAGTGGCATCTTCAGACCATCCTCCTTTGGTGCGTTATGTTGATAATTTGAGAGCTGCAACACGACATGAATTTGCTTATGAAGTAACAGAAGATTATGTGATGACCTATATTGTGGGAGAGAAAGAATAGGCTTCATAGGTACTGATTTTAACAAAACTACTTGATATAATCCCACATAGTGAATTATAGTTTAATTCTTTTCAAATTTATTTATAATTGCCTTCAAAATACTCGTAAATTTGAAATGCAATCTTTCCTCACTCTAAACATGTGCTGTTTTTCAATGGTTTATAATATATTGGTTGTCAATATGTTATGAAATTCATGCTGAAAGATGACGTCGAATAACGTTGAGAAATCATGCGATTTGCGTCAAATTACGCTGCAATTTGCATCTGGTTACGCTGTGTTTTGATGCAAATAGTGCGATGATTAGCGTCAGATTGCAGTGGAAGATGACAAAAATGGAGGCATCGAAGCCATAAAATGGTTTTGCGCAAGCGCGGAAAGCATGTTTTAATTTCTATTTGGTGGAGCCACGAAGTGTTAAAAACGACCAACAATCTTTACAGAAAGTTTGAGCTATGTTGTGCTTACATAGATATTCAGGCATGTTGTAAAGGAAAGAAATCTTATGATATAGATTGTTTGTCATGGCTATTGGCAAGAGCTATAGACAAGCGTAATACCTTTCAGGATCGGGTAGGGCAGGCATTTCCTTCAGCCATTCTCAACAGCAAACTTCTCTCCAATAGCAAATCCCTCTTCGTAAAGTCGCTCAAGTTTCTCGACATCATTCTCTATTCTTCCCACTTCCATGGGACGCATAGGACGGATGCAAGTGATTTTACCTTCGGCTTCCAACCGGTCGATGAGGTCTATCTGTTGGTTATAGACAACATGACGGTGGCTCAGTACTACGCGTAATCGAGGATAGTTCTTATAGATGAAGGCCGGCACTTTGCGGTCTTTGCCCGTGTCGCGCCAGTCCTTGTTGCGCGTCAGGATAACGACATTGTGTTCGTGTCCGGTCTCTATGGCACGGTTAATCGGTATGCTGTCGATGATGCCTCCATCGAGCATGGGAATGCCGTCAACGGTAACAATCTTGCTCACGTATGGCAGGCTGCTTGATGCCCTGACGATATCGAGCGAGCGTTGGCGGTCAGAAGTCTCGCTGAGATACATGGCCTTGCCTGTCAGACAGTTGGTGGTGACCATCTCAAAGCCTTTGGCATGTTTGAAATATTCATCGAAATCAAACGGTAAGAGTTGGTTGGGAAACTTGTCATAAAGCAGCTCACGGTCGAAAATGCAGCCTTGAGTGACGAGGTGGCGTATGCCAATATACTTGTAACGGGCCAGATAATCAATGTTGGAAATACGTGCACGGCGTGGCTGTCTGCTCACATAGCTCATGCCATTGCAGGCTCCGGCCGACACAGCTACGATGTATCTGAAATAGAGGTCATGCTTCATGAAGGCATCAAGCACGCCACTTGTGAACACACCACGCATGCCTCCGCCTTCAAGAACAAGTCCCGTTTTGCCATTAATTTTCATGTTTTACTGATAATTTTTCACCAAATTGCTTAATTTTCTTGCAAAGATAGCGTTTTTTAATCAGAAATATGTAACTTTGTAGGCAAATTAGAAACAAAACTGAATATGTTTGATACAGCTACATATATACGCCGCCGCAATGAACTTAAGAAGCTCGTTAAGGAAGGTATTATTATCTTGTTTGGAAATAATGAGTCGCCGGCCAACTTTCCTAACAACGGATATTATCCTTTCCGTCAAGACTCCTCGTTCCTGTATTACTTTGGACTTCAGCGGGATGGTCTTGTCGGTATCATTGATATTGACAATGATAAAGACATCTTGGTTGGCAATGATATCGACATTGAAGACATCGTATGGTACGGTTCAGTGGAGAGTATGACAGAAATGATGCAGCGGTGTGGTGCGCAGGAAACGCTGCCGATGAAAGCCTTGAAGACCATTTGCAACGAGGCATTGAGCAAGCATCGCAAGATACATTTCCTTCCGCCATATCGTCATGACATCAAAATTCAGGTGTTTGACCTGTTGGGTGTTCATCCTATCCAGCAGAAAGAAGCTGCCAGTATGGAACTGATCAAGGCTGTTGTCAAAATGCGTTCGGTGAAAGAACAGCAGGAAATCGAGGAACTCGAGCGTGCTGCCGTCATCGGTTATAAGATGCATACTACGGCAATGCGACTGACAAAGCCCGGTGTAACCGAGAAGTTTGTAAGCGGACAAGTTGATGGTATAGCGCATTCCTATGGTGCTATGGTCAGCTTCCCGACAATCTATACACAGCATGGTGAAATCCTTCATGGTGCACCTTCAATGAACAAGCTTGAAGAGGGACGTTTAGTGCTCTGCGATGCAGGCGGTGAAACTCTCAATAACTATTGTAGTGACAATACGCGTACAATGCCGGTCAACGGCAAGTTTACACAGCGTCAGCTTGAGATTTATTCTATTGTTGAGGCCTGTCATGACTATACTTTGGAGTTGGCTAAGCCCGGTGTGAAATATGCCGATGTGCATTTTGCCGTTTGTAGACTGATGTTCGATCGCCTGAAAGAACTGGGGCTTGCCAAGGGTAACACTGAAGATGCGGTGAGAGCCGGTGCACATGCAATGTTCCTTCCTCATGGATTGGGTCACATGATGGGTATGGATGTTCACGATATGGAGAACCTTGACCAGATAAATGTGGGCTTTGATGAAGAAACAAGACCTAATTTGGAGCAGTTTGGAACGAATTGTCTGCGCATGGGACGCCGTTTGGAAGAAGGCTTTGTCGTTACGGATGAACCGGGAATTTATTTCATTCCGGCCCTTATTGATGAGTGGAAAGCAAAGAAACATTGTGCAGAATACCTCAATTTTGATAAGCTCGAAACCTATAAGGACTTTGGAGGTATCCGTATCGAAGACGATGTTTTGATAACGAAAGACGGCTGTCGATTTATTGGTAAAGACCGTATTCCATATCATCCGAAAGATGTAGAGGCTTTCATGGCCAACAATTGAGAATGCAAGAAAAGATAGTAGTAACAACATTATAATTGATTTAGATGAGAAAGTATTTAGTAATGGCGCTTCTTGCCGTGGTGGTATTAGGCGCTAATGCAGAAGAGAAGAAAGAACAGAAGAGTAATGCGAATAAGCCAGTGTTCACCACTGTAAAGGAGAATAAGATTACAAGTATAAAGAATCAGAGCCGTAGCGGTACATGCTGGGACTATTCTACACTGAGTTTTCTTGAGTCAGAAATCTTGAAGAAAACGGGTAAGACGTATGATTTGTGTGAGGCTTTCGTAGCAAATAAGACCTATCTTGACCGTGCCGTTCAAGTGGTACGCCTGCATGGTGACTGCCAGTTTGCGCAGGGAGGAAGTGCATATGATCCGATTTATTGTCTGAAGCATTATGGCATCTGCCCTGAAGATGCAATGCCACTGCCAGGTACACTCTATGGAGATTCACTCAATAACTTCAACGAGTTCTTTGATGTAATGACGCCATATGTACAAGCTATTGCCAAGTCAAAGACCGATAAGCTTTCTACACAGTGGAAGGTGGCATTGCAAGGTATCCTTGATGCCTATCTCGGTAAATGCCCGGAGAAGTTCACCTATCAGGGAAAGACCTATACTCCGCAAACCTTTGCACAGAGTCTCGGCATTGATGCAGATGATTATGTAAGTTTCACCAGCTATACTCACCACCCATTCTGGACTTCATTTGCTGTTGAAGTACAGGATAATTGGCGTAATCCACTCACGTGGAATGTTCCACTTGACGACATGATGCGCATTATTGATAATGCCGTTATGAATGGTTATACGGTAGCATGGGGTGGAGATGTTTCAGAAGAGGGCTTCACTCGCACGGGTTTGGCTTATTCCGTTGACGCTAAGAAAGCACAAAGTCTGAGCGGTAGTGATATGGCTCGCTGGTTGAAACTCACCAAGACAGAGAAGAAGAACGTGCTTGATTCATTAGGTTGCAAGGTTCCTGAGGTTCAGGCAACACAGAAATTGCGTCAGGAACGCTTTGATAATTGGGAGTTGACCGATGATCATGGAATGCTCATTTATGGTATTGCCAAGGATCAGAACGGTAAGGAATATTATATGGTAAAGAACTCTTGGGGGGAAACCGGCGACTATAAGGGTATCTGGTATATGACAAAGAACTTCATTGCCAATAACACAATGGACTTTGTTGTCAATAAAAATGCTGTTCCAAAAGACATTCGTAAAAAGCTCGGTATCTAAGTTTTAGAACCGCTCAAATATGAAAGCACAATCAGAAAAAAAACTTCTGGTTGTGCTTTTTTATTGTTTTTATTTTGTATCTTTGGGCACGGATTGTTATAACCAAGCATGAAAAATCCGCTCGTATGCGTTTTCGCATACCGGAACTCAGAAGAAAATAAAAACGATATAAATGCATTTTAAATGGAATTACGAACCACCTACACCAGAAGAAAGGCAAGCAGCAGATGAGCTTGGAGGCAAGTTGGCGATCAATCCCATACTTGCACAACTGCTTATTCGGCGTGGCATAAAGACTGAGTCGGCTGCCAAGCGGTTCTTCCGTCCGCAATTAGCCGATCTCATCAATCCGTTCTTGATGAAAGATATGGATGTCGCTGTAGATCGACTCAATGATGCTATGGGGCGCAAGGAGCGTATCTTGGTTTATGGAGATTATGATGTTGATGGCTGTACGGCGGTGGCTTTGGTGTATAAGTTTCTTCAACAGTTCTATTCAAACATTGACTATTATATCCCTGATCGTTATGATGAAGGTTACGGAGTGAGTGAGAAAGGAATAGGATATGCGAAGCAAACGGGTGTCAAACTCATTATTATCCTTGATTGTGGCATTAAAGCTATCAAGGAAATAGAACTTGCCAAGTCGCTTGGTATAGACTTTATTATCTGCGATCATCATGTTCCTGATGAGCAGATGCCGCCAGCTGTGGCTATTCTTAATCCCAAACGGGAAGATGACAGCTTCCCTTTCAAGCATCTTTGTGGCTGTGGGGTAGGCTTCAAGTTCATGCAGGGGTGGGCCAAGAACAATGGCATTCCGTTCTCACGGCTTATTCCTTTACTCGATTTCTGTGCGGTATCCATTGCTGCAGACCTTGTTCCTGTGACCGAAGAGAACCGTATTCTTGCCTTCCATGGACTGAAACAGCTCAATCAGAACCCAAGTATTGGCCTGAAAGCTATTATTGATATCTGTGGTCTGAATGGTCGGGAATTGTCGATGAGTGACATCATTTTCAAGATAGGGCCACGCATCAATGCATCCGGTCGTATGGAGAATGGCAAGGAAAGTGTTGACTTATTGGTAGAAAAAGACTACAATATAGCACTTCGAAAGGCCAAGCATATTGACGAATACAATGAGCAACGCAAGGATATTGATAAGCAGATGACCGAGGAAGCCAATGTTATCGTGGCGAAACTCGAAAGCCAGAAGTATCATTCCAGCATTGTGTTGTATGATGAAAACTGGAAAAAGGGAGTTATTGGCATTGTGGCTTCTCGTCTCACAGAAATCTATTTTCGCCCTACAGTGGTGCTTACACGCGATGGAGATCTTGCAACCGGTTCGGCCCGTAGCGTCACAGGCTTTGATGTCTACGCTGCTATCAAACACTGTCGTGACCTATTGATGAACTTCGGAGGCCACACTTATGCAGCCGGTCTGACGCTCCGTTGGGATGATATTCCTCTGTTTCGTAAGCGGTTTCAGCAGTATGTGGAAGACCATATAGCGCCCGAACAGACAGAAGCCACTATTCATCTTGATGCCCAACTTGATTTCAAGGACATTACCAAGAAGCTTTATAACGACTTGAAACGCTTTGCTCCCTTTGGACCTGAATGCACAAAACCGCTCTTTTTCACACAAGGTGTCTACGATTATGGCACGAGTAAGGTTGTCGGTCGTGAGCAGGAGCATATCAAACTTGAGCTTGTTGACTCTAAATCCAGCAATGTTGTCAATGGCATAGCCTTTGGTCAGAGTGCTTCTGCGCGTTATATCAAGAGCAAACGCTCGTTTGATATCGCTTATACTATTGAAGCCAATGTGTTCAAGCACAATCAGGTGCAGTTGCAGATTGAGGATATCCGTCCCGGGGAAGAGCATGAAAGCAAGGGCTTGTTGACAGAAGAAGAATAAGCAAGCATGGAATATCGGCAGATATTACAGCAGTATTGGGGGTATCCCGACTTTCGTGGTATTCAGGAAAACATCATCAGGAGTATCGGCGAAGGTAGGGATACACTTGGTCTGATGCCGACCGGTGGAGGAAAATCCATTACGTTCCAGGTGCCGGCTTTAGCCAAAGAAGGGGTCTGCATCGTAGTTACGCCATTGATTGCATTGATGAAAGACCAGGTAGATCACCTCTTGGAGCGGGGCATCAAGGCTGCTGCCATCTATTCTGGAATGACGCGTCAGGAGATTATCAAGACTTTGGAGAATGCTGTTTTCGGTGGTCTGAAACTGCTTTATATCTCTCCCGAACGCCTTTCCTCCGAACTGTTCATAGCAAAGTTCCGCCATATGAACGTGAGTTTCATCACAGTTGACGAGGCACATTGTATCAGTCAGTGGGGCTATGACTTTCGTCCTTCCTACCTTCATATTGCAGAAATCCGCAAACTTAAACCCGAAGTGCCCGTTCTTGCACTGACGGCTACGGCCACACTGAACGTGATTGATGATATTCAGGAGCGTCTGAATTTTAAGCAGAAAAACGTCTTTCGCATGAGTTTTGAGCGGAAGAACCTCAGTTATGTAGTCCGACAGGCTTCAGATAAGGAAGCAGAATTAGTGCACATTCTCAATATTGTCAAGGGTAGTGCCATTGTTTATGTGCGTAGCCGTAAGCGTACAAAGGAGGTCTCTCAACTGCTCAACAAGAACAATATCAAGGCAACTTATTATCATGCAGGCTTGGAACATTTCACGAAAGATATCCGTCAGCAGGAGTGGCAGCGTGATGAAATACGCGTAATGGTAGCAACAAACGCATTCGGAATGGGCATAGACAAGCCTGACGTGCGTATGGTTGTCCACATGGACTGCCCTGATTCCCTCGAAGCCTACTTCCAGGAAGCGGGCCGTGGAGGTCGGGACGGGCAGAAATCCTATGCAGTTTTGCTCTATAATTCCTCTGATGCACGCAAACTTCACAAGCGTATTGGCGACAATTTCCCAGAGAAAGACTATATAAGGAAAGTCTACGACTCACTTGCTTACTTCTATCAGATAGGGGTAGGCAGCGGAGCTGGGCACACGTTTACATTCAATATCGTAGATTTTTGCAGTGCCTTTCATCTTTCGATGATGTTGGTTGATGCTGCACTTCATATTATTGAACGCCTCGGTTATATCGTTTATGAGAATGATCCCAACAACAGTGCGCGACTGATGTTCCTGCTGTCACGCAGTCAGCTCTATCTGCTGGACAATTTGAGTCCGATGGAAGATGTTGTCATTGATACCTTGTTGCGTCTTTATGGAGGGCTGTTCAACGATTATGTCTATATTGATGAACAACTCATTGCATATAAGGCCGATCTCACGCAGCAGCAGGTTTATTTGGTATTGAAGAACCTCAGTGCACGACATATCCTGCATTTCATCCCACAACGTAAGATGCCTTATGTCAGTTTTCTGCGTGACCGTGTCGATGGGGAACTGTTAATTATCAGTCCGGAGGTATACGAAGACCGTAAAACGGAATTTGAAAAACGCATTCAATCCGTTGTCTCCTACGCTGAAAATGATAGGATTTGCCGTAGTCGTCAACTGCTCCGTTACTTCGGTGAAAAGGATTCTGAAGATTGTCGGCATTGTGATGTGTGCCTCGAAAAGACTACAGATCAGACCCATGAAGGTAGAGTGGAACCTTGCAGACAGGCCGTTCTCGATTTCTTGGCAGACAGGAAAAGACACCTCCTTGCTGAACTTGATACGCTGAATTTGCCTGAAAGACAATTAGATGAGGCGCTTGAATATCTTATTCAGGAGGAAGAAATAAGATTAGAAGGCAGTTATATCTGGAAAGAATAATTCACATGTCCGTTCCAAATGATGTTGAAGATTAGTTTGCTTGTCGCTACTTTGTTTTTGTTGGCGGACATTACAGGATATCAAGAGAAACCAACGGTATTCACAATCATACCATTTTAGGATGTAATCTCCGTTTTGCCTTTTAACAATAGGTCTTAAACTGGCTACATATAGTGGCATATATTAAACTATAATCTCACTTTCCAGAAAATACATTACAATTGCTTTCTCGAAACTCGCGTATTTGAAATATCTTCTCGCTCGGCTCAAAATAAGTGCTGTTTTAGGGTAGTTTGTAAATCGTTGGTGGTCAGATAGTTGTGGAATTTGCTTCGAAATTCATTGCAAAATGACATGAAAAAATGGTGTGAAATGCCTTATTTCAGCCCGTTGTTTGTATGATTTCACCATGCGTTTTCATGCAGTTTATCGTGTAAAGTGCCTCATATTAGAAGCTAAGATGTCTCAAATTGCCAATAAAAATGGTTGAAGTTGTGAATTTACTTCTATTTCGTGGGAGTTTTTTCTCCAGAAGGTGAACTTTTGAGAAGTTAAATTCAGGGTAGCAATCTTTACAGGACAGGAGTGTCGTATTTCTCTATTTATTTACGAACTTCCTGTGACTTTGGTTTGTTGATGGGATTATCTCTTTATGTTTGGAGAAGCAGTGCATCAATCCATGGACTGATTATTGATACACTGCTCATATCCTTTTATGGAGGAGAACCCATGCGAAGTCCTGCTTATTACTTCTTCTTGGTAGTCTTGTCAAACTTCGCCCAGAATTTCTTTCCTTGTTCTTTAAGTTTCAGTGTGAATGCTGCGGCATCTTCAGCTGCTTTCTTTTCGTCTTCTGCATTAGCATATGCGTGGCGGAAACCATGCGTCTTGTTCCACTCACCACGCGTGAAGTCGGGCACTTCCACGGGGATGTTTCCATTGTCCATAGATATAGTTCCCAATTCAGCCAGGCAGCACCATTCTGCCAAGTCATAGACATCAATATCCAATGGCAGACCATTTTGCAGACAATAGACCAAGCGTGAATCCATGATGAAGTCCATACCGCCATGTCCACCTACTTCTTTAGCTTCTTTTTCATACTTGAGGACAATCGGACTTTCATATTTTTCGACCAGCGCCTGCGCGTCTTTTTTTGAAAGATATGAGTGTCCGGAGAGGTCATCTGCAGATGGGGTGACTCCTGCATTTGAGAGTTCTTTGGATGAAAGTGCAAAGCCTTCGAAGGGATATTTGTTGGCAAAGCCCTTGGTTCCCGTAAGTTGATACATCCGGTTATAAGGCTGCGGAGTCATTACGTTGTGGATGATTTCAATGACTTTTCCATTCTCTGTGCTGATGAGTGTGGTTGTCTGGTCACCATTACGAAAGTCTTTACATTCTTCTCCTGACATCTTTTCAACATGTTTCTTGCCGTTTACCGACTTGGTATCCATGGCAATAAGGGTTTTCATTCGGTCTCCTCTGTGGATATCCAACACTTGAGCTACCGGGCCTAAACCATGAGTAGCATAGAGGTCTCCACGGAATTTCTGGTTGTATTCCAATCTCCAACCTAATTTATCTTGGTCATTTTGTTTCCAATAAGCTTTCCAGAAAGGCGTCAGGTCGTGACGATATGCCCCCTGAACATAAAGGATTTCACCGAAAACTCCCTTTTGTGCCATGTTCAAGGCATTGAGTTCAAAGAAGTCATAACAGCAGTTTTCCAACATCATGCAGTGTAGACGCTTCTGTTCAGAAAGGTCAATGAGCTGCCAAATCTCTGACATGTTCATGGCTGCGGGAACTTCAATGGCCACATGTTTACCATTGGTCATGGCTTCGCGTGCTACCAGAAAATGATGTTTCCAGTCGGGAGCTATATAAACAAGGTCTATGTCCTTGCGCTTGCACAGCTGCTTATAGCCATCTTCACCCGCGTAGATTTCAGCTGCCGGCATACTCGCTTTGCGCAGATACTCCTGGCATCTCTCGGCTCTGTAGCGTTCATGATCGCACAGTGCAACGACCTGAATACCTGGTATATGCGTCCAACGTTCGACGGCATCATGGCCTCGCATGCCCAAGCCTACAAAGGCAACGCGCACAACTTTCATCTTTGGAGTAGTAAGGTGAAGTGCACTTTGCTGTCCGGGTAGGCGATTTGGAACTTCTGTTACGGCCTTTCCATTCTTGATTTTGTATGGCCAATTGAATTGAGCTGATACAGTTGAAGGGTAGATTACACTGCCAAGCAGACAGACAGTCGTTAATAATGTTTTGAAATTCATGTTTTTTCGATATTTGTTTACAGTTAACTTTGGGTTTCCCAATGAAATGGTTATGTTTTTGAATATAGGTTTTCTCACTATAATGATAAGTCTGATGAGAGTTGGGCAGAATGCCCTATAACACTTATACAAGTCTGTTTATAGCTTATAGATTATTGAGGCTTAAACAAAAAGAACTATACCTAACGCTGTTCTTGAGTGTTGATATAGTTCTTTTTGCGTATTTCTAAGGGCTGAAAACAACTGAAAAGTGGTTCCAAACCCTCTGATAATGATTTCGTTTTCGGTTCAGGATTATTCGCCTTCAATAGCTGCTACACCAGGAAGAACCTTGCCTTCGATAGCTTCAAGCAGGGCACCGCCACCGGTAGAAATATACGAAACCTGGTCGGCCAAGCCAAACTTATTGACACAAGCAACGGAGTCGCCGCCACCAATCAAAGAGAATGCACCCTCTTTGGTTGCTGCTGCAACAGCTTCAGCAATAGCCTTTGAACCACCAGTGAAGTTATCAAACTCGAATACTCCGGCCGGGCCATTCCATAAAATGGTCTTAGAACCCTTGATAGCATCCGCGAAAGCCTTGCGTGTTTCAGGGCCTGCGTCCATGCCTTCCCAGCCATCTGGAATGTCATTGGATGGGCAAACTTTCTGGTTGGCATCGTTCTTGAAGTCGTCTGCAATAATAGAATCCGTACCAAGAACTAACTTTACATTGTTTTCCTTGGCTTTCTTGATGACGTCTAAAGCAACATCAAGTTTGTCATCTTCACAGATACTCTTGCCAATCTTGCCACCTTGTGCCTTGGCAAATGTATAGGTCATGCCACCACATAGAATGAGATTGTCGACTTTGCCAAGCAAGTTTTCGATGATACCAATCTTGGTAGAAACCTTAGAACCACCCATGATGGCAGTGAAAGGACGCTTAATATTATTGAGAACAGCATCAACAGCCTTTACTTCTTTCTCCATCAAGTAGCCCAACATCTTGTGATCTTTATCAAAGAAATCAGCGATAACAGCAGTTGAAGCGTGCTTGCGGTGAGCCGTACCGAAAGCATCCATCACGTAGCAGTCAGCGTAAGAAGCCAACTTCTTGGCAAATTCTTTCTGACGAACTTTCATTTCTTTCTTGGCTTCATCATATTCAGGAGTGCCCTTTTCTACGCCAACTGGCTTGCCTTCCTCTTCAGGATAGAAGCGTAGATTCTCTAACAACAGAGCTTCACCCGGCTTCAGTGCTGCAACTTCTGCATCAGCATTGGCACAGTCTTTGGCAAATTTAACGTCTACACCTAATGCGTCAGAAACGTTCTTTACAATCTGAGAGAGTGAGAGTTCCGGCTTTACTTTGCCTTTAGGTTTCCCCATGTGACTCATCATGATGAGTGCGCCACCGTCGGCTAAAACCTTCTTCAAAGTAGGAAGGGCACCACGGATGCGGGTGTCATCTGTTACGTTACCTTTCTCATCCAAAGGGACATTGAAGTCCACACGAACGATTGCCTTCTTGCCGGCAAAGTTGAATTGTTCGATTGTCATTTTGTCTTTATGTTTTAAGTTAATATTGTTTATCTTTCTTTCTACAAAGATACACTTTTCCATGCACAACAGAAAATCATTCATGAAGAATTAAGAGATTTTCGTACATGATATGCCTGAACTGCTATATGCAGTTGACAATTTCTTTTGTTCAAAGGACTTTAGCGCAGGAGAAGACTATTCTTCGTACTCCGTTGCATCTTTAATACCTGCTTCTGCCAAGGCTTCTTTGCGTTCGACACATGTCCCACATTTGCCACAATGCTTGTCACCACCTTTGTAGCAGCTCCATGTTTCGGTATAGTCGAGGCCAAGCTTCTTGCCGATACGGGCGATATCGCCTTTTGTGATATTGGTATAAGGGGCTTCAACATGGGTATTGACAAAGGTGCCGGCATAGGCCGCAGCATCTATGGCCTTGATGAATTCGGGGCGACAGTCAGGATAAATAGTGTGATCTCCGCTGTGATTGGCTATTAAAACCTTTTTAAGATTGTTGCTTTCTGCAATGCCAATGGCGATAGAAAGCATGATACCGTTGCGGAAAGGAACTACTGTTGACTTCATGTTGTCATCGGCATAGTGTCCTTCGGGAATGGCTTCAGCACCTTCAAGCAGTGAACTTTTGAAATATCGGTGCATGAAATCAAGATTAATCGTGATGTGTTTGATGCCTAACCGCCTGCAATGCATCTCGGCAAGTGGTATCTCTTTGGCGTTATGATTACTGCCGTAGTCGAAACTGATGCCGAGCGCTATCTCGTCTTTCTTGTCATAAAGCAGCGTGATGCTGTCCATACCGCCACTGACAATGATTACAGAATCTTTCATTTCTATTTGTTTTTATATTATCCGAATAGTGTTCTCAAGGCCTCTTCTACCTTTTTTACAGGGTGGAGTTCTATCTTGTATTTGCGTTTGTCGAAACCTTTGAGGTTATGAGCCGGTATAATCATGTGGGCAAAACCTAACTTCTCGGCCTCTGCAATGCGCTGTTCTATACGGTTGACTGGGCGCACTTCGCCGCTTAGTCCTACTTCTCCCGCCATACACCAGCCTGCTTCAATAGCCGTATCAACATTGCTTGACAACACTGCTGCTATCACACTGAGGTCCATGGCAAGGTCGGTGACGCGCAGTCCTCCTGCAATATTGATGAAAACATCCTTTTGCATGAGCTTGAACCCCACGCGTTTTTCAAGTACGGCAAGCAGCATGTTGAGGCGCCGTTGGTCAAATCCTGTGGCCGAACGCTGCGGAGTTCCATAGGCCGCTGAAGACACCAAGGCTTGTGTTTCAACCAAGAAAGGACGCACTCCTTCTATGGCAGAAGAGATGGCTACACCTGAAAGTCCTTCATGATCTTGGCTTAACAACAGTTCTGAAGGATTGGAAACCTGACGCAATCCATTCTGTTGCATTTCATAGATACCAAGTTCCGAAGTGCTTCCAAAACGGTTCTTGATAGACCGAAGAATACGATACATGTAGTGTTGGTCACCTTCAAATTGGATAACGGTATCGACAATATGTTCCAATATCTTTGGCCCTGCCAGCGTTCCTTCCTTATTAATGTGCCCAATTAGAATGACGGGAATACCACTTGTCTTTGCAAAACGCAGCAAGGCAGCAGCACATTCGCGCACTTGAGTAATGCTTCCGGGAGAACTTTCAACGTCCGAAGTGGAAATGGTCTGTATGGAATCGATGACAACTAATTCGGGTTTTACCTCTTTTATATTATCAAAGATGCTTTCAAGTGAAGTTTCACAGAGTATCATTACCTCACTGTTGCCCCCGATACGCTCTGCTCTCATCTTGATTTGGTGGGCACTTTCTTCACCGCTTACATAGAGGATGCGGCGTTCGTTCATGTGAAGAATGGTCTGAAGAGTAAGCGTACTCTTGCCAATTCCAGGCTCACCGCCTAATAGAACAATGCTTCCCGGCACTAATCCACCACCGAGAACACGGTTCAATTCGTCATCGTACATGTCAATTCGAGGCTCATCTTTGGCCGATATCTCATGCAGGAAGAGAGGCTTGTTCTTATTCGTTATGCTGCTTCTGACGGCATGTGCTGCATTTTTTGCAGCCATAGACCCCGTGTCATTGGCAATACGTATCTCCTTAAAAGTGTTCCATTGGCCGCAACTTGGACATTTCCCAATCCATTTGGCAGACTCTTGTCCACAGTTACTACATACATATGCAATTTTATCTTTGGCCATTTCTTGGTTTGATTTTATCTGATAACCCTACAAAAGTAGTAATAAATTCTATAGTTACAAAATTATTTGTTACTTTTGCATGGTTTAGAAACGGATAGAAAATGCGGTTGAATAATGAGATTTCCGAATTATAAAGTACTTCTTTTCGCCTTGTTTTTGCTCGTTGTTGCCTGTGGACGGTCTTACGAAGAGCAAAGAAGAATGTCACGTGCAGAGCGCTATCGTCTCTTTCGTGAAGACTCCTTGGCTTTGAAAATAGCTGTGATGCCCACGCTTGATTGTCTTCCTTTGTATTTGATGAAAGACCATCAGCTTTATGATACAGCGCAATTGGATTTGCGTTTGAAGTTCTTTACGGCACAAATGGACTGTGACACCGCTCTGCTGAACAGGCGCGTAGAGGGTTCAATCAGCGACCTTGTGCGTACCGAACGCATGAAGAAACGCGGCCTACAGCTTGATTATCTCACGGCTACCAATGCCTATTGGCAACTTTATTCCAATCGGAAAGCCCGTTTAAAACATCTCAATCAACTTGGTGATAAGATGATAGCCATGACGCGTTTCTCGGCAACCGATTATCTGACCGACCTCACCCTTGATACTGTCAAGACGCGGGCACGGGTCTATCGGGTACAATTCAATAATGTCTTTATACGTCTTGACATGCTGCTCAACAATGAGATTGATGCCCTTTGGCTCACGGAACCTCAGGCCACAAAAGCCCGAATACTCGATAATCCGATGTTACGCGACAGCCGAGATTTCAGGCTTTCGCTCGGTGTATTGGCCTTGCGACATGCTGGAGTGGCTGATAAACGGCGCAAAATGCAGTTGAATGCGTTTGTCAAGGCTTACAATGCAGCTTGCGATTCTATCAATCAGAACGGCCTACAGCATTATGCTGATTTGTTGAGGAAGTATTGCAAGGCCGACGACAAGACCATTACAGCATTACCGAAATTGCGTTTCCAACACATCACTGCACCGAAACCGAGTGATATCCGTGCAGCAAAATCTTTCGAATAATCCCTCATCATGCACCCAACCTCACCTGAACTACAGCCTGTCTGGTCACAGCTTCTCGAACAGCAGAACCTGCCTTTGGCATTGAAGACACTTCGGCAATTCCTCAATGAAAAGGGAATACCGCAGTTTGATGCCCGTCTTGATGACATCATGTCAAGCTATCAGCTCATGAAAGACTATATGTTGCGTGGCTATCAAGACCCTATGCGCCCACAACTTTATCATTCCATGTTGCAGCAGCTCTATGCGGTGGCTTTTGATGTGCGGCTTCGTTTGGCTGTTATCAAAGGGGGCTATCATGGTCTGGCAGAGTTAAGTGCACGCAGAATTGATTTGAGCAGTGAAGAGGTAAGGCTGCAACTTGAGGGGTATGTGCAGGATTTGGCGATGCTTTCTTTGGAGCCCGAGGGCATACGTAAGGAGAAAGAGCATTATCTCCGCCGTCAGCACCAACACTATCTATCCTCTGTTTTCGATGCCATTGTGGTTTCCTACTATTGGAACGAGGCTGTCTATGATGCCTTGTTGAAGTTGTTTTGCAGTCCGATGGTTGACACCTTTGATAGCCAGACATTGCTTTCTGCCGTGACACTCAGTGGCATGAACGGTTTTGATCCGTTGCGTTTCAAACTCTTGTTAGAGGTGTGGCAACAGACCGAAGCCGATGAAGAACTGCGCCAACGTGCATTCGTGGGGTGGGTGTTGTTGGCTTCTTCTGATGGAATGCAGCTTTTCGAAGCATCCGAACAGTTACTGAGAACTACGGTTGAGGCCCCGGATGCTGACGCTTTGCGTCGCGACTTGTATGCACTGCAATGCCAGATATTCTTTTGCAGCAACGCGCGACGCGACAATGAAAAGATGCAGAAAGACATCATTCCCACGCTGATGAAAGGGCAACAGCTGCATTTCAACCGCTTTGGAATAGAGGAAAAAGAGGAAGATACCTTAGAGGATATTCTGCATCCCGACAAGGCAGAGCAGGAAATGGAGCGTGCAGAAGAGAGTATAAACCGCATGATGGAAATGCAGAAGCAAGGTGCCGACATCTATTTCGGCGGTTTTTCACAGATGAAACGCTTTCCTTTCTTCTCGTCGGTCAGCAATTGGTTTGTGCCTTTCTCCAAGCAGAACCCTGACATGGAAGCGGTGTTAAACCAATTGGGCAACGCTAAAATCGTTGATATCATGCTCAACGGGAGTCCTTTCTGCAATTCTGATAAATATTCCTTTGGCTTTGCAATCAAGTCTGTCTACGCCCAGTTGCCTGCCAATGTGCGTGAGATGATGAATTCGGCCGATGGCATGATGTTGCGTCCAAGCTATGAAGATGCGGACAAACCTGCCTATAAGCGCTTGCAATATCTGCAAGACCTTTATCGGTTTTTCGAACTGAATGCTTATCGTGAAGAATTCAGAAATCCCTTTTGGAACGATTGTTCTGCAGAGCAAAATGACCAGTTCTTCCTGCATAGAGACCTTTCTTTCTCAGCTTTCCACAAGGAAATCATCGCGTTGATGGCCTTTGCCGTGAAACGGAAAGAATGGAAATTCCTGCGTCAGTTGTATGCTCGTTATCCTTTGTCGGAGACCGAGATACACCAGATGTTGGTTTCAGACAGTGAACGCCTGTTGCGCTATTACCGTCTGCAATACACGCTTTTCAATCATTTCCACGAAGAAAAGAAGGCTTTTGCCGCAAGTCGTGCGGTGATTGTTGTCGGCCTGTTACGCCATGAAGAAAGCGGAGTAGGGGTGGAACGTCTGGAGTTTGACGATGAAACAGGCCTGCCCACACTATCCGACAAGCTTCTGAAATTGGATAATGCCAACGAGAAAGAACTGCGCAGTTACGCTGCTTCAGCATTGCGCTACGGTAGGTTTGATGAGGCTAACCGGGCCTATCAGTATCTCTATACCATGAAAGATGACAAGCGTTTCCTTTGGTATCAGTCATTGGCTTTAATGAACATGGGGCAGTTGGACGATGCGCTTAAGCTGCTCTATCCCCTCGATATGGAGGACGAGAATGTGTCGGTGAAGCGTACGATAGCCTGGATATTGTTGTTGCAATGTAAGCCCATGCAGGCCGAACGCTATTATGATGCTATTCTTTCCACGCAGGAGGTTATCGATGAAGATTATGTGAATGCAGGTTACAGCAAATGGTTACAGAACAAAAACAATGAGGCTGTGATTCTCTTCAAGAGCTGGGTTTCACGTCATTCTGACGAGAAAATCTCCTCTGTTTTCGTGCAAGACCGTCAGTTGTTGATGGATAATGGCATCACGGCGATTGACAGAATGCTGATGGAAGACATGGTGAAACCTCGTGATGTGTAGGCATTCGCTTTCCTTGTTATCGTTTTTTATCGTGCTTTCCACTTGATTTTTCAGTAAGAAATCTCTGTAAAAAGTAATTTCAATCCATCGTATTCATACATGAAAAGACTCACCGACTTTTATCATAGCCTGCCTATTGTAAGGGATAATAAGGGAAACAGGAGCACTTCGCATGCCTACTTCAACTTTGAAGGAAAGCGGTATACGATTGCCATAGATAGCAGTTCGGTGCAACCGCTTATTGTGTTGAAAGCTCATCTGTCTGAAGAAAACTTCTATAGGATACTGTGTGACAATGATTTATTGATTGACAACAATCCTTATGGCATAGAATATTATGGCTATAAGCCGGTATTTAAGGCCGAAAAGAAAGATTACAGGAGTGGTGATGTGCACTATATTCTTATTCAAAATCTTGTGTTTATTGTCACATTTGGTAAGGAAATGCTGCATGTAGAAAGTGTTTATCGCTTGGCTGATGACGAGATGCCAGCCCACGAAGATAATCGGAAAATCTGGCTGAAGACCATAGCTTTCCTCATAATCATGTGCATGGTATATCTCTTCCTGCATTATTTGACAGCGCATTTCTGGTAGAATGGAAGAATAGTTCTTTGGTAAGCAATTCTCAATAAAGCGTATGAAACAGGGAGCCTGTTGTGCATTTAAGTTTGATAACGTATAGTTCTTTGGAGTCAGCCAGCATTCTTTTCTCCTGTTTTTCTGTGAGGTTTCAACTTGTTTTATCCTTAATGGTTATCTGTTTTGACGAGACTTGCCTTCTCTTTTCAAAACCATTGGAAATGGCTTTGTAATTCGTTGAATGACAACAGATTGGAAGTGTGTTTCTGACTTGCGTCAGATGAGCGTGTGATTAGCGTCAGAATGCGGGCTGATCTGCGTCAAGTTACACGCTCATCTGACGCAAGTGAAAAGCATGTTTGCAGCATGTTGAAAAACAATGTGAATAGCGTGGCGATTTCCTCCTTGTTCAGACAGCGTTTCGGTTGTGTCTGTTCAGCTCTTCTGCAGAATGGGGAAACGGCAATGTTAATCTATATAAAAAAGCTGTCCGCAACGTGTTATGTTTGTCATTTTATGTATCTTTGCACATCAAACTTATGGAATATTGTTGTCTGAAAGGTGATGCTTCTAAATAGTTTAAGATTTTTTGCAGTCTACATATTATGGGCACTGTTGTTCGTTTTACAGAAACCGTGCTTTATGTTGTACCACCATGCGTTGTTCAAGCAAAGCAGTTTGGCTGACTTTTGGCAAGTGATGGTGCATGGTTTACCCCTTGATTTCTCTGTGGCCGGCTATTTCTCGGCCTTTCCCGGCATATTGATATTGACAGAAATTTGGTGTCGGGGACGCATCACAAAGTGGTTTTATAAAGGCTATACAGCCGTGGCTGCACTGATTTTCTCCATGACATTTGGCCTCAATCTTGTGCTTTACGGCTATTGGGGCTTCCCACTTGACTCCACACCGATATATTATTTCTTCTCCTCTCCGGCCAGTGCTTTGGCCAGTGTCAGCATGTGGATAGTCATCGGGGGCGTGCTCGTTGTCTTGCTTCTTGCCGTGGGCATCTATCTGTTGATGCAGCGAATGGAGAAGAAATTGAATTCACTTTCAGCGCTAAATCATCATCGCGTCTGGAGCACTTTTTTGCAGGTTGTTCTGTTAGGCCTGTTGTTTATCCCTATTCGTGGGGGTATAAAGGTATCAACAATGAATGTCGGTGAGGCTTATTTCAGTAAGGACATGCGGTTGAACCATGCTGCGGTGAACCCCGTTTTCAGTTTGATAGAGAGCTTCTCCAAGCAGGTTGATTTTGCTTCTCAATACCGTTTTATGAGCGAAAAAGAAGCAGCAGAGGTAGTTGGTCCAATGCTTTACACGAAGAGTGACAGCGTCATGCAGTTGATAACCACGAAGCATCCCGACGTGTATATTGTCATTCTGGAAAGTTTCTCGCGTGAGCTGATGAAGACAAATGCTGTCCCGAATATGAACAGATTAGCCAAGGAAGGCGTTTTCTTCAATCATTTCTATGCCAATAGTTTCCGTACAGACCGTGGCACACTGGCAATATTGAGTGGCTATCCTGCCCAACCGACGACAAGTTTGATGAAGTTAACCCGAAAAACCAATCATCTCCCGTCAATTGCAGGCATGCTGAACAAGAGCGGATATGGGCTGAAATACTACTACGGTGGGGACATTGACTTCACTAATCTGCGTGGTTATCTGACGGGAATGGGCATCACCGACCATGTGTCTGATGAGGATTTTCCACATGAAGACCGTCGGAGCAAATGGGGAGTACCCGATCATCTGCTGTTTGAAAAGGTGCAGAACGACCTGAAGGAAAAGCCTGGAAAGCCGATGATGCGCATCATACAGACGAGCAGTTCGCATGAACCTTTCGATGTGCCTTACCACCACTTGCAGGATAAAGTGCTGAATGCTTTTGCCTATACTGATGCTTGTGTGGGGCGTTTTGTTGACTATCTGAAGCGCAGCGGGCGCTGGAAACGCTCGTTGATTATCCTGATACCCGACCATTTGGGCTGTTATCCTGCGGATATAAGTGAATTCAAAGTGGAACGTTATCAAATTCCAATGATTTGGTTAGGCGGTGTAGTGAAGGCTCCTTATGTCGTAGAAAGCTATGGCTCTCAACACGATTTGGCTGCCACTTTGTTGGGGCAGTTGGGGATATCTCATGCCTCTTTCATCTTCAGTAAGGACATGCTTGACAGTCGGGCGCCTCATTTTGCCTTCTTTACTTACCCTGATTTATGGGGAATGGCAACCGAAGAGCAACAGATGATTTATGATAATGTTGCCGGAAAGACGGTACTTTATCGTGGAAAACGCGGGCGCTCGGCCATGGAAAAACAGGGGAAGGCGTATCTTCAGGAACTCTATAATGATATAGCCCGCCGATGATGACCGAACTGACTGATTTACTTTCTATGCTGAAAGCCATGGATACCATGGTGTTTCTGACAGTGAACAGTCATCATAATGCCTATTTCGACAGTGTGATGTGGTTGGTCAGTGGAAAGCTGATATGGGTTCCCATGTATGTTTCTCTGTTTTTTGTGCTCCTGAAGAATTATTCCTACAAGGTGGTTTTCGCTATTCTTCTGGCCATAGGAGTTGTTATCTTGTTCACGGATAGCTTCACTGCGCAGGTTATTCGGCCGTGGGTGTGTCGACTTCGACCAAGTAATTTGGATAATCCTATGTCGAGTATGGTGCATATTGTGGATGGTTATCGGGGAGGAGCTTATGGTTTTCCGTCCAATCATGCAAGCAACACATGGGGCTTGGCATTCTTTATCACCTTCCTGTTCAGGCGCTATAAGCTGACGTTTTTCTTCTTCCTATGGGCATTGTTGGTATGTTACAGCCGAATGTATTTAGGCGTTCATTACTTTGGCGACCTTTTGATTGGGGGGCTGTTGGCTTTGGCAGGAGCTTCTACTGTTTTCTATGTGTTCAGAAAAGTGAGTGGAGACACTCGACTTCAAAAAGTGAAATTCATTTATTGGCCAGTGTGGATAGGAGTTGCAACCTTTTTAGTTATCATGGTTTCTTCTATATTTTATCGTGTATGACGGTAGGGAAGATAGTCAGATATCAACAGTTCGGATTTGTTTTTAAACGTTAGTTTCAGCCTATGAATATTGAACCTGTAGCAGTTTTTCATTCTCCTTTCAATTCCAAGTTTGGCATTCCGAAGCAGAGTGGTATTGTGGGGGCATTGAAAGGCGAGATAGTTTTTCTTCCAGCCTACCGCAATCCAGATGCCTTGCGCGGATTAGAGGCGTTTGATTATCTATGGCTTATCTGGGAATTCAGTGGCAACAGGCATCATGCCAACAGTCTGATGGTGCGTCCGCCACGCTTGGGAGGCAATGAGAAAGTGGGCGTGTTTGCGAGTAGGAGTCCGTTTCGTCCCAATGGTCTTGGCCTCTCTTCGGTCAAGATAGAAACGATAGAATGGGAGACAAGTCGTGGCCCGATAATCCATGTTTTGGGTGCAGATCTCATGGATGCCACCCCGATTTACGATATCAAGCCTTATATCACTTATGCTGATGCTCATGTTGATGCACGCAGTGGCTTTGTAGATAGTCACCAATGGAAGCGGTTAGACGTGGTCATTGGTAGCAAAGCACAGGATTTCCTCTTGTCGCATGGTTTTGATGTAGCACGTATTGATGAACTCAAAAGCATCTTGGCAGAAGATCCGCGCCCCCAATATCAAGATGATCCGGACAAGATTTATGGAATGCCTTTCGCAGGGATAGACGTTCATTTCCGAGTAAGAGGCAATGTGTTGACAGTCTTAGCCGTGTGAAATACTGTTGTTTGGTTATTGCAACCTTGATGTTTTCCAATGGTATTAAGTGAAAGTGAATTGCTGTCCTATGATAAAAAGTAATGTAGTAAAATTCAAAAGGCTATCTCAATACGTTCCTCTAAATAATAAAATAGGTGTAGAGGTTCTTCTTTTTTCTTTCGCTTATCCATATTTTAAAAAATATTTTATATCTTTGCAAGATAATAACGGTTACTACGTTCCGTTAAACTGATTTGACTAATTATTTACTCCAATTAATATGAAATATGCGTTAATAACAGGAGCCTCACGGGGAATAGGCCGTGCAGTTGCTTTACATTTGGCAAAGAACTACTCTGTTATTATTAACTACCAATCAAATACAGCATGCGCTCAGGAAGTGAAACAAGAAATAGAAGCTCACGGAGGGCGGGCTGAACTTCTGCCTTTTGATGTTTCGGATCCAAAAGCTATTGAAGCTGCCATAGACCAATGGGAGGCGGCGCATCCTGAAGAATTCATTTCGGTTTTGGTGAACAACGCCGGTATTCGTCGGGACAACGTGATGTTTATGATGTCGGATGACGACTGGCATAGCGTGCTTGACACAAATATGAATGGCTTCTTTTATATCACCCGCAGGCTTCTGAAGCACATGATGCCCCGCAAACACGGTGGAAGAATCATCAATATGGCTTCGCTATCGGGATTGAAAGGAATGCCCGGGCAGGTGAATTACAGTGCTGCCAAGGCTGCATTGATAGGGGCAACAAAGGCTTTGGCGCAGGAAGTTGCACCGCGTAAGATCACGGTTAATGCTGTTGCGCCTGGTTTTATACAGACAGATATGACTAAGGAATTGCCGGAAGACGAGCTGAAAAAACTTGTTCCTGTCGGCCGTTTTGGTAAGCCGGAAGAGGTTGCTGCCGTTGTGGGTTTCCTTGCTTCTGATGAAGCTGCATATATAACGGGTGAGGTTATCAGTGTGAACGGTGGACTTTACACGTAATTCTATTTTATGATGAAAAACCATTTTATCGGATCAAGATACAATATATAAAGGAATGGAAAGAAGAGTTGTTGTAACGGGCATGGGAATTTGGTCATGTCTCGGCACAGATATAGAAACCGTAAAACAATCACTATACGAAGGAAAATCGGGTATCGGCATACAGCCGGAACGTTTGGAATATGGCTATCGTTCGGCTTTGACAGGTATTGTTGAGGAACCTGTTATTACGAAAAAGATGCTCGATCGCCACACTCGTGCCGGTATGCCTCAGGAAGCAAGATATGCTTATATGTCAAGTTTGCAGGCCTTTGCCCATGCAAATGTCTCTGATGAATATCTCCGTGAGCATGAAGTAGGCTGTATCTTTGGCAATGATTCTTCTGCTCAACCAGTTATCGAAGCTTCAAAGATTATGGATGAGAAGCATGACTCAGCAATGTTGGGCTATGGGCTTATCTTCCAGTCGATGAATTCTACGGTGAATATGAACCTCAGCACAATCTTTCATTTGCGTGGTGTGAATTTCACAATCAGTGCAGCTTGCGCCAGCGGTAGTCATTCCATAGGATTGGGCTTTATGTTGATAAAGCAAGGCTTGCAGGACATGGTGCTGTGTGGTGGTGCCCAGGAAACGAATTATTATTCCATGGCTTCATTCGATGCTTTAGGGGCTTTCTCTATTCGAATGAATGAACCCACCAAGGCGAGTAGACCGTTTGATAGAGACCGTGACGGCTTGATACCGAGTGGTGGTGCTGCTTCATTGGTGTTGGAAGACTATGAGCATGCAAAGGCACGTGGTGCAAACATCCTTGCCGAAGTTGTCGGTTACGGTTTCTCAAGCAATGGAGGTGGCATCAGTCAACCTTCAGATGACGGCAGTGTTATAGCCATGACACGTGCGTTGGAGATGTCGGATGTGGAAGCCGATGAAGTTGATTACATCAATGCACATGCTACAAGTACTCATCAAGGTGACATGTATGAGGCTATGGCCCTTAATCGAATGTTTGAAGGTAAGCATGCCCTTATCTCTTCAACCAAGAGTATGACAGGACATGAATGCTGGATGGCTGGTGCTTCTGAAGCTGTATATAGTATTCTGATGATGCAGAATAATTTCGTTGCTCCGAATATTAACTTTGAAAATCCCGATGAGTATTCTGAGAAGATGAACCTTGCTACGGCAACCGTAGAGACTGAAGTAAACACGGTGTTGAGTAACAGTTTCGGTTTTGGTGGAACGAATTCAGCTTTGGTTTTGAAGAAATTCAAAGGGTAGAAATTGAGAAAAGTATTTTTAAAATAAAGTATTAACTAATAATTCTTGTATTATGAAAAGAATAGTATTGCTTCTTTCTTTTGTGATGTTCTGCGTAGTAAGTATGTTTGCAAAGGCTGATGTGACATTGCAGAGTGGTTCACTTTCCAAGCTTAAGGCCTCTAAAGCCAAGGTTTATGTGGTTTGGGATTATACGCATGCAACTTTGGAAGGCAAGAATGTGAAGGAGTTCTTGAAAGAAAAAGGAGCAGATTGGGAGCGGGATTATAAAGCGGAACTTCAGCGTGCTGAAAAGAATTTTATGGATCGTTTCAATGAAAAAACCAAGAGTGTAACCATTACTGATAAGAAAAGTGAAGCAGAGTACACAGTTGTCATTGAGGTGAAAGACTTCCATTACGGTAGTACAGGCGTTTCTGTTATGATAGGTTTTGGTGCTGGTGATGCGCATATGAATGCCTTGATGAATTTCTATGAAAAAAGCGTTAAGGAACCATTCGCTGTCATTGATGTAGACGGTGTTGCCGGTGCAGGCTATGGCAATGAGAAGCGTCGTGTAGAAACTTATCGGGAATTGGCAGAACAGGTTGTCAAGCTGATTAAGAAAGCTAAGTAAGCACAAGGTCTTTTTTGAGTAAAAAGAAGATAGAAAAGAAATTAATTGAAATCTCGACAGTATGAAAAGGTACATAATTGTCTTATGTTGTCTGGTGTTTTCACTATCAATTATGGCACAGAAGCTTGAGCAAGGTTCTCTTGCTTTATTGAATAATGTGGGAAAAGCGAATTTCCAGATAGAGTTTCTTTCTATCCATGGAATGACAGAAAACGACTTTAGCAAGTATGAGGCAGACTGGGAAACCGATAAACCTACAGTTGTTGCCATTTTTACTGATTATGCAAACCGAAAGTTAAAGGGAAAATTGCTCTTGGGTAATTTCCCTAAAGAAAAATATACAGTAAAAGCAATCGTAAATGAGATTAATCAGAAAGGCAATTATGATTGTGACATTGTAGTCCTTGGTTCTAATAAGCAGGTGATTGCTAAGATTACCGGTGTTCGTGCAAAAGGTGGTGTTTGGGGAACCAAACTCAACTTGATAAAGGATGGTGCAGAGAATACAGGAAAGAAGTTTGGAGAGATACTCAAGTCAGAATTGGCAAAATCAAAGAAATAACAATGAACCTTTTTCAATCAGAAAGTGACAGGTATACTCAAGAACAGCTATCTGCTCGGGAAGCACAACGTCTTGCCGAGTATATAGCTTGGGGACCTGTTATCTTTCAGGTATCTCGTCTTATGGTTAAGTGGGGGATACTGGAGGCATTGCGTGACAGTATAGAGGGCTTGACTTTGAAGGAATTGAAAAAGCAGACAGCTCTTTCAGAGTATGCTTTGAAAATATTGTTGGAAGCATCGTTGAGTGCTGGTACGGTATTGATAAATAAAGATACAGACCGCTATACGATATCCAAGACAGGGTGGTTTCTGCTCAATGATCCTGCCACTCGCGTCAATATGGATTTCAACCATGATGTAAACTATCGTGGTATGTTCTATCTTGAGGAAGCACTTAACGAGGGGAAACCTGCAGGTCTGAAGACTCTTGGCGATTGGCCGACTATTTATGAAGGTCTGTCAAAGCTTGATAAGCAGGTGCAAGACAGTTGGTTTGGCTTTGACCATTTTTATAGTGATCATTCCTTTGACGAAGCATTAGATATAGTCTTCAGTAAGAAACCGAAAAGCCTAATGGATATTGGTGGAAACACAGGGCGTTTTGCGTTGCGTTGTGTGGAATATGATCCTAAAGTAAATGTCACGATAGTGGATCTTCCAGGTCAGATTGGTATGATGCAGAAGAATATAGAGGGGAAAGAAGGAGCAGACCGTATCTGTGGATTCCCAACGGATATTCTTGATAAACACTCTGGCTTACCACAAGGAACTTGGGATGCAATTTGGATGAGCCAGTTCTTGGATTGCTTCTCAGAAGAGGAAATTTATAGTATTCTCTCCCGTGCAGCAAAGGTGATGAATGTAGGCACGACGCTGTATATCATGGAAACATTCTGGGATCGACAGAAGTATGAACCAGCATCTCTTTGTCTTACTATGACGAGTGTTTACTTTACGGTCATGGCAAATGGGAACAGCAAGATGTATCACTCTGATGATATGATTAAGCAAATTGACCGTGCAGGACTGAAAGTTGTTGCCACTCATGATAGTATAGGCCAGGGACATACGATATTAGAAGTAAAATTAAAATAAATTAATAGTAATGGAAAGAAAAGAAATTGAAGAGAAAGTAAGAAACTTCCTCATTGAGGATTTGGAAATTGAGGAAGAAAATATTGCCCCAGAAGCAAAGTTGAAGGACGATTTAGGTATTGATAGCCTCGACTTTGTGGATATAGTAGTTATCGTAGAGAAGAATTTTGGCTTTAAGATTAAGCCAGAAGAAATGCAGGGTATCGTTACTTTGTCACAGTTCTGCGATTATATTGAGAGTAAGGTTGGCTAATACAACTTTTGGCACAGGTTGGATGCATAGATCATTAATTTGGTCTTTGCAATGGATAGATGTACGATTACTTTATGTGTTTACTTCACTATTCGTAATGCCATTGTGTCTACTGTTGAATACCAACCATAGCCGAACACATGCTTATCGTTATTTTCATCATCGATTAGGATATGGAAGGTTGCGTGCTGCATGGAATACATACATCAATCATTGTCTGTTCAGTCAGATAGTCGTTGATCGTTTTGCTGTCTTTGCAGGCAAACATTTCAAGGTAGAGATAGAAGGATATGATCAGTTTCTACGTTTAGAAGCGCAGGAAAAAGGCTTTTTAGTCTTTAGTTCTCATGTGGGGTGTTATGAAGTTGCAGGCTATTCTTTGACTTCAAAACTCAAACGTTTCAATGCTTTAGTGTTTGGGGGAGAGAAAGTTGCTGTCATGGAAGGACGTCAGGAGGTTCTGGAACAGCATAATATCCGCATGATTCCTGTAAAAGAAGATATGAGTCATCTCTTTTTAGTGAATGAAGCCATTGGTAATAATGAGATTGTTAGCATGCCCGCAGACCGTATTGTTGGTTCAACGAAAGCTGTAACATCTTGTTTTTTAGGTGCACCAGCACGATTTCCTGTTGGTCCGCTTTCCGTTGCGACGATGAAAGGTTTGGATGTCTTGGCAGTCAATGTGGTGAAAGTTGCTTCAAAGCGCTATAAAGTGGTTGCTACAACACTGTCATACGATAAGGATGCTCCGCGAAAGGAACAGATGCAACAACTATCAGATAGTTATGTGGCTGAACTTGAAAGAATTGTTCGCCGATATCCTTCACAATGGTTTAATTTCTATGACTTTTGGTCATAGGTGAAGCATAAACGCTATGATTAAATTTGATGTAGAAAACCCGTCTGAGAGTAATCTCCGTGCAATAGATGTACATGAACTCTTGCCACAGCAGGAGCCTTTTGTCATGATTGGCTCATTGGTGTATTTCGACAAGACATTAACAGTTACAGAGACAAAAGTTCAACGTGATAATATCTTTGTGGATGGGAATCGCTTCTCAGCTTCTGGTTTAATGGAGAATATTGCTCAAACTTGTGCTGCCCGTATTGGATATGTCAATAAGTTTATCTTAAAGAAAGGCATTCAGTTAGGGTTTATTGGAGGGGTGCGTAATTTTGAAGTGACGGCATTACCTATTGTCGGCGATGTAATAACAACTCGAGTTGAAGTGAAGGAAGAGGTTTTTGGCATGACCTTGGCAGAAGCTACGATTGTGTGTGGTGACAAGGTGTTGGTGACATCAGAGATGAAAATAGCCATAAAAGAACATAATGAATAGAAAAGTTGAATAAAGTTGTAAAATATCCAGCATTAAGATGATAGAATTAAGGGTATCGAAAGAGTTTGCAATCCGGTTTAGTGAGGTTGATTCCATGAATGTAGTATGGCATGGTTCTTATCCACTTTATTTTGAAGATGCACGTGAAGCCTTTGGAAAGAAATACGGATTGGAATATATGAGCTTTTTCGATAATGGATATTTTGCTCCTTTGGTAGAACTCACTTTTCATTACAAGAAGCCTATAAAATATGGTATGACACCACGTATAGATATTATCTATCGTCCAACGGAGGCGGCAAAAATAGTTTTTGATTATGAGATACATGATACGGAAGATGATAGCTTGATAGCAACAGGCCATTCTGTACAAGTCTTTATGGATCTTAACTATCAATTAGTTTGGGATAATCCTCCTTTCTATCAGCAGTGGAAGGAGCGTTGGAAACAAGTGGAGGCAAGGAAATGAGAGCTAAAATGAAACAAAACGTAATGGTTTCCGTGTTAGCAGATAATGTCATTTCTCCATTGGGCGAGACATCAGAGGAGAATTATCAGGCTGTGAAAGAGGGGAAGTCTGCTATCCATGCTTATGCTCCTATGACTGCAGGTATACCTAATGGTTTTGTTGCATCTTTATTATCTTCAGACTTTGAAGAGCTTGCTTTTCGATCTGCACAAAAAGCAATAGATGCTTCTGGAATAAATATAAGTAGTACGCGCACTGTTTTTATTCTGAGTTCTACGAAAGGATCAATAGAGAAATTAGGTCAGACAGATGACGATAAACTTTATCTTGGTAATATTGCGCAACGCATTGCTACACGATTAGGTATACAGTTGAGTCCTATTGTCGTGTGTAATGCATGTATATCAGGGTTGGCAGCAATGATTTTAGCTTCGCGTCTATTGGTCTCTAAAAAATATGATTATGCGGTCGTTTGCGGAGCAGATTGTCCTGGTCGTTTTATTATTTCAGGTTTTCAGTCATTGAATGCTATGTCTGCTTTTTCTTGCCAGCCATTTGATATTGAGCGGCAAGGACTTAATTTAGGTGAAGCTGCAGCAACCGTTGTTTTGGGGCGTGAGATTACAACAAAGTCGGTCAATAATGGTTGCAGAAAGCAAGTATGGCAGATAGGTCATGGCTACATCAAGAATGATGCATATCATATCAGTTCTCCGTCAAAGACAGCAGAGGGGTTGTATGAAGCATTACTGGAAACAATGAATGGAATTGATAAAAGGAATATTGCTTTTATCAATGCACACGGTACGGCTACATTGTTCAATGACCAGATGGAGGCTATTGCCATTCATCGGGCAGAATTACAGGATATCCCAGTCAATGCATTGAAAGGTTATGTAGGCCATACGTTAGGTGCAGCTGGTATAATGGAAACCATTCTTTGTATGAAAGCTGTTGATGACCACACTGTTCTTGGTACACGAGGTTATGAAGAAGTAGGGGTGTCTGGTAGAATTCAACTTTCATCGAAACATCATTCCACAATAAAGACATCTTTTATCAAGCAACTATCGGGGTTTGGTGGTTGTAATGCAACGCTCTATGCGCGGTCTGTTAGAGTAGGCCCCCAAGGTTTTAGTGATTGCGATACAAGTGGTAGTATGTCTACTTCTATTTCATCTTGTGTAAAAAAGGGGCATCAGGTGCATATTACTCCGCAAGGTATATGGCTTGATGGTAAAGTATTTGCAATTGATAAAGAAGGAAAACAGAGTAGTCTACTTACTGCGCTTTATAAGCAGATAATAGGTAACTATCCAAAATATTATAAAATGGATGGGCTTTGCCGTTTAGGTTTTGTTGCTTCAGAATTATTGTTAAAAGCAGAAAGGGATGAAGGCTCATTTACTGAAGATACAAACAAAACGAGAGCAATAGTTTTTTTCAATCGTTCGTCATCAATAGCTTCTGATAAGAAATATTTGGCTTCAATAGTAGAGAAAGATAATTATTTTCCCAGTCCTTCTGTTTTTGTTTATACATTACCAAATATTGTTACAGGTGAGATTGCTATCCGTAATGGTTATCATGGAGAAACCTCTTTTTATATTCTGCCTCATAAGAATGAGCTCTTGATGCAAGATATTATAGAAACAACTTTTATGGACGAACAGACCACTTCTGTATTGACGGGTTGGCTTGATTATGAAGATAGTGAACATTTTGAAGCAGATTTATATATTGCTTATAAATAAAATGTTTAAGACTGAAATAAGATTAAAAAATAATATTGCATAAAATAATAGTTATAATGGAAGAGTTAATTAAAGAACTAAAGGAAGAGATTATCAAGGTATTAAATCTCGAAGAGATGACACCGGAAGATATTGATGAGAATGAAGCTCTCTTCGGTGATGGCTTGGGCTTGGATTCAATTGATGCATTAGAATTAATTGTCCTTATGGAGAAGAAATATGGTATTAAATTGGCTAATCCAGCAGAAGGAAAGAAGATCTTTACGAGCATTGCAACTATTGCTGACTTTGTGAGCAAGAACAGAAAGAAATAATATCTTTTCTTTATTAAAGTGTGAACGAATAAGATGAAGATAGCAATCACAGGAGAAGGCATTATCTCTGCAATTGGTCTGAACAAGCAAGAGGTGCTGCAATCATTGCTTGAGAAGCGGAGTGGGATAGGAGAAATGAAGTTTCTTCAATCAACTCATCATGAATTGCCTGTTGGAGAAGTTGGTTTGTCAAATGAACAGATGAAAGGAATACTTGGTATTCCTGTGTCTCAGATGATGAGCCGTACAGCTCTGATGGGTATCATTGCCATACAACAGGCCTTAGAGGATGCTGATATTAAGATTGCTGACATCTTAGAAAGGAAAAAGAATGGTTCTCCTTTACGTATTGTCCTCATCTCTGGTACAACAGTAGGAGGTATGGATCTTACAGAACTTTGTTTTGATGATCTCGATAAAGCAGATTTAGAATTCTTAAAGCATCATGACAGTGGAAGCTGTACAAACTTTATGGCTGATTACTTTGGAATCTTTACTGAGGTAACAACGCTGTCAACTGCATGCTCATCGGCTGCCAATGCCATAATGTTTGGTGCGCGACTCCTGAAAGCAGGGGCTGCTGATATTGTTGTTGCAGGAGGAACTGAAGCTTTAACTCGTTTTCATCTCAATGGCTTTAATTCTTTGATGATACTCGATCATCATCGTTGTCGTCCGTTTGATGATACACGAGAGGGACTGAATTTAGGCGAAGGAGCAGCTTTTGTAGTTTTAGAGTCTCAGGAGATGGCTACTCATAGAGGAGTGGTTCCACATGCTTATTTAACAGGGTATGGGAATGCCTGCGATGCTTTCCATCAAACGGCCTCGTCAAATGACGGAGAAGGCGCGGTACTTTCAATGGAGTTAGCCTTAGAAATGACGCATTTGACTCCCAAAGATATCCAATATGTAAACGCACATGGCACAGGAACGCCTAATAATGATGAGAGTGAGAGCGTCGCATTACAGAGAGTTTTCGGTGAGAATATGCCGTTGGTGTCCAGCACAAAGTCATTTACCGGTCATACAACAAGTGCATCTGGCAGTATAGAGACCGTTATTTGTATCTTAGCTATGCAACATAATTTTGTTCCAGCTAACTTGGGTTGGAGCTGTCAGATGGCAAATGGCATTACTCCTACACTCGGAGTAGAGAATATCCACTTAGAACATATACTCTGTAATTCGTTTGGTTTTGGAGGCAATGATACCTCTTTGGTGATTTCAGCACATCCTGTTGAGGCAACTCCTGAACGAGAAGGCTGCGAAAAAGAGATTAAAGTTCTCTCTCATGTAGAAATAACCTCAGAGGCAGAGCTTGAAAATATTCGCAAATATGTTAAGCCTTTGGAAGCTCGCCGCTTGGGAAAAATCATGAAGGGCTCGCTTCTTGCATCTTTAGAGGCATTGGCTCAAGCTGGTATTGAAAAGCCAGATGCTATTATTACTGGTACGACGTATGGGTGCTTGGAGAATAGTGAACGGCTGTTAGAGCAGTTAAAAGAAGAGGGAGAAGTTATGCTGAAACCCACCTGTTTCATGCAAAGTACTCATAATACGATAGGAAGTAATATTGCTATTAAGACCCATTGTCATGGTTATAATGCTACATATACTCAAGGGATGCAATCTTTGAAATGGGCAATGCGTGATGCTGAATTACTCTTACAGAGTGGGAAGGTGAAAACCGTTCTTGTTGGTTGTCATGATGAGAGTACACCTCTTTTTAATTCTTTATTAAAGCGTATCGGACTTGCAGCAGAGCCTGCCATACATTCAATTGCAATGGTTTTGTCATGTGGAGAGTAATCATATTAGCAATCATCCAAAGTTCACTTTTGGCAGGAGGACAGGTGTTCTTGAAGTTTGCACTTCAGAAGATGCTTCCCTTTGGTTGGACACGAGCGTTTTGGTTTAGCTTACTGCTTAACTGGCAATTTGCATGTAGTGGTTTGTTTTTCGGGGTGAGTTCTATCCTTTGGATGTATATAGTGAAGCATTATCCATTGAGTGTAGCTTATCCGATGATTAGTTTGAGTTATGTGTTTGGGCTTATAGCTGCAATACTCTTTTTCCATGAGTCTGTATCAATGATGAAGTGGGTGGGAGTAAGCCTTATTATTTTAGGTTGCTGTTTAATAGCCAAGTAAAAGATGTAAAATGAAAAAGTTATTGTTATTTTTTATGGTTTTGTGTATAGCTAATGCCAATGCACAAAGTTTTAATGAGACTACTGTCAGGCAGCAGATAGAGAACGCTGCTGCAAATATGAAGACAATGCAATGTGATTTTGTGCAGACGAAGACACTCCGCATGCTTAATGATAAAATGGTGTCACGAGGCAAAATGTATTACCAACAAAGTGATAAACTTCGTTGGGAATATACTTCTCCTTATTTATACACCTTTATATTGAATGGTTCAAAGGTTCTTATTAGCAAAGGTAAACGTAATGATGTCATTAATGTAGAGCAAAGCAAGTTTTTCAAGGAGATTGCGCGCATCATGATGAATAGCGTCGTAGGCAAATGCTTGAATGATAAGAAAGATTTTAAGGTAAGCCTTTCTGCAACACCGACAGAATACATTGCAACACTTTTTCCACAACAAAAACAGATGCAACAGATGTTTCAGAAGATAATCCTTCATTTTAACAGACAGCGAGCTATGGTTGCAAAGGTTGAACTTGTTGAGAAACGTGGTGACCATACTGTTATTGAGATGAAAAACGTAAAAGTTAACAGTCCAATTAATGCAAAGGTTTTTACTATCAATTAGTATTCTCCTACTCTCTCTATCTTCTATGGTAGTGAGGGCACAGGAGTTTGTTGCGTCAGATCAGCAACCTTTACGGGATAGTATAGGTTGTAAGATGAAATATTCTACTACCATAGAGATGTCAAAGGGATATCTCAGTGGTATATCTGTGGTGGTAAGGGAAACTGACGTGTATCGTGGTGTGATATTTAATGAGTTTGGAATTACAGCATTAGAGTTTACATATCACCCTTCTGCAAAGAAAGTAAAGTTGGTGCAAGTTATAAAGATGCTTGACAAGTGGTATATCCGCCGCGTGCTCAAAAAAGATTTGCAGTGTGTGATAGAAAACTTACTGAAAGGAATTTCAACATATGAAGATGGGAAATACCATATTAAGTATGTGTTCTCATTGATGCATGACAGTGATAAACCTAAAGTAACGGAGGAAAACGCGAATGCAACTGAAGAATAATATCTATAAGATAATTGGTAAGGAAGACGAAAGCGGTGTCGTTGATTATACAATTCAACTCATTCCTTCTTGTTTTATCTATCAGGCTCATTTCCCAGGTGAACCTATCACTCCTGGTGTTTGTATTGTTCAGATTGGCAAAGAACTTATTGAAGAATTGTTGGCAGAACAAACATCAAAGCCTCAGACGTTGGAAATTATCAAGGTGAAGAATGTGAAATTTCTTTCTGTGATTTCTCCAAATGAAACGAAACAGCTTGTTTATCAAGTTAAGAAAATGGAATTTTCAGAGGATAAAATGAAGATTGAAGCGCAGGTGGTAGTACTTTCTGAGCACAAAACGATGGCTAAGATTTCTTTAGTGATGCAATGCGTATGACGAATGTGGATATAAAAGAACTATTGCTGTCCGGTAAAAATAGATTGGATGTCTGCAATCCGTTTGTCTATAAGCAATACAAACACTTTTACTCTGTGGGGGCTTGCATTTCACCAAGTATTAAAAAATGGTATCATCGTCTCGTCTCGGCATTGGGAAATCTCGGAAAACGGAAAAATGGGGCTTCGGGGCATCCCGAAAGGTTGAAATTCAGAAAAACAATGTTTCGGGATGTCCCGACGAGTTGTTTTCTTGAAAAATGAGCTGTCGGGGAGCCCCGAAGCCTCAGAATCTGAAAAAATAAGCTTTCGGGGAGTCCCGAAACTCGAAAAATCTGAAAAACAGGTTTTCGGGGAGT